>NC_017741.1:1500000-1663456 GCF_000277405.1 Helicobacter pylori Shi112 | reverse complement strand
AATTTAATGATTTTAAAAAATTAAAAAGAGAACATGATTCAAGCTAACCAAAGGATTGATGCTTTAAAGCATGGAATCTATAGGGCTTAAAAGCGTTGGGCTTTTGAGTTTAAGCCTTTTTAGAATATTAAGTATAGTTTTAGACAAATGATATTAAAATCAGTAATCACTTTAGAAAAACAGCGATGAAGCGCGAAAAGTCGTTTGCTTTTAATAAGTGATAAAACAATATAAAGGAATAATATGGCATACAAATATGATAGAGATTTGGAATTTTTAAAGCAATTGGAATCTAGCGATTTGTTGGATTTGTTTGAGGTGCTTGTTTTTGGTAAAGACGGCGAAAAAAGGCACAATGAAAAACTGACAAGCTCAATAGAATACAAAAGGCATGGCGACGATTACGCTAAATACGCAGAAAGAATCGCTGAAGAGTTGCAATACTATGGGAGCAATAGTTTTGCGAGCTTCATTAAAGGCGAAGGAGTCTTATATAAAGAGATCCTATGCGATGTGTGCGATAAGTTAAAGGTCAATTACAACAAGAAAACCGAAACGACTTTAATTGAACAAAACATGCTTTCTAAAATCTTAGAAAGAAGTTTGGAAGAAATGGACGATGAAGAAGTGAAAGAAATGTGCGATGAATTGTCCATAAAAAACACGGACAATTTAAACAGACAAGCCTTAAGCGCAGCGACTTTAACGCTGTTTAAAATGGGAGGCTTTAAATCTTATCAATTAGCCGTCATTGTTGCGAATGCGGTCGCAAAAACCATTCTAGGGCGTGGTTTATCGCTTGCGGGCAATCAGGTGCTTACAAGAACTCTGAGCTTTTTAACAGGCCCTGTTGGCTGGATCATTACAGGCGTATGGACAGCGATTGATATTGCAGGGCCGGCTTATAGGGTAACCATACCGGCATGCATTGTGGTTGCCACTTTACGCTTAAAAACACAGCAAGCCAGTGAAGATAAGAAGTCGTTGCAAATAGAATCCATTTAAGCTTTTTTTTAGGGAAAAAGGTATAGAATGGAGACCTAGATGCGAAAATGCATCTAGTTTTTATTTTAATTTAAGGGAGACAAAATGAGTAACAGTTGCAGCAATCAACACCACAATCAAAAAGGTGATGCTAAAAATCAAAACAACGAAAGTTGTCAAAAAAATAGCCAAAACCAAGCTAATCAATGCAACGCTAACCACGAGCATAAAAACGACAAAAAGTAAGGGTTAGAGGGTTAAAGGAGGGGGTTTTTGTGCCAAAAATCAAAGTAGCGTTTCATTAAGTTATACCTAAAGAAGAAATCAATAGTTTCCTACTTTCAAATCAGATTTATCCTATCTTAAAATGATAAGCGTGTCAAAATATTTTAATCATTACCATCGTTCTTTGGTTGTAAAACTAAATAGAGCTCATTAGCATCTGTAGCGCTATCTTTATGCGCAGTTAGCGGGTGTGTTTAAGCCTTTTAGGGCGTTAAAATGGTTTTAAAAAATGATGCTATAATCACTAATCACTTCACTAAAAAGGGGGTTGGTGGGATTTGAGCGAGCGGTAGAAGTAAAATTAAAGGAATTGCATGGCATACAAATACGATAGCGATTTGGAATTTTTAAAGCGATTAAGCTCTAGCGATTTGAAAGATTTGTTTGATGTGCTTGTTTATGCCGAAGATGGTCAAAAAAGAGTTAATGAATACTTAACATATTCAGAAGAATACAAAAAACATGGCGACAATTATGCTCAATACACAGAAAGGATCGCTGAAGAGTTGCAATACTATGGGAGCAATAGTTTTGCGAATTTGTTTAGAGGCGAAGGGGTTTTATACAAAAAAATTTTGTGCGATGTGTGCGATCATTTAAAAGTTAATTATAATGAAAAATCTGAAACCTCTTTGATTGAGCAAAACATGCTTGCTAAGATCTTGGAGAAAAGCTTAGAAGAAATGAGCGATGAAGAAAAGAGGGAAGTTGGCCGTGAGTTAGATATAAAAAACATAGATAGTTTAAGCAAACAAGCCTTGAGCACAGCCTTTCTGGGTTTGCTCAAAACAGATGATTTTCACGCCTATCAATTGACCACGAGCATCGCAAACGCAGTGGCAGGCAAAACTTTAGGGGGGTGGTTTAAAGGCTGTAGCAGGTAAGATGGTGCTCACAAAAACTCTGGGCATTTTAGCTGGCCCTATTGGTTGGGCCATTACAGGCGCGTTAGTGAGCGTTAGTCTTGCAGGACCGGCTTATAGGGTAACCGTGCCGGCATGCTTTGTGATTGCCGCCTTACGGAAAAAACTGAAAGCAGAACAAGAAGCAAAATTAAAAGCAGAACAAGAAGCAAAACAGAAAGCAAATAAAACTAAGAAAATGTGGTATCTAACTATCATTTTTCTTATTAGTCTAGCTATTTTAGCTGTTTTCTTCATCAAAAGAGAACACCAACCAAGCAACAACGCAAGCAACAACCAGCCAAGCACTATCCAAAAAATTGACGCCAAAAATCCCAACTCCAAGAACCACAAAAAGAGTAACAGCCACTCTAAAGTGCAAAACCACCCCAAACACAAAAATAATAAAGAAAAACAATAAAGAAGCGAAAAGCCAAAGAGTGTTAAGGAGAGTGAAATCCCCTTTATCGTTTGAGGGAATTGACCGTCTGGAGCATGGCATCAGCGGTTTGAATGCTTTTAGAATTGGCTTCATAAGCCCTTTGAGCGGTGATTAGATCCGTCATTTCTTCTACCAATCTCACATTGCTCAATTCCAAAAAGCCTTGCCTTAACTTGCCCAATCCTTGAGAATCTGGGTTGCCCACAATCGCCTCGCCGCTAGCGTTGGTGATTGAAAACAAATTATCCCCCATAGAGTGAAGCCCCGCCGGATTGACAAAATTAGCCAGCGTGATTTGCCCGATCACATTAGAAGTCGTTTGCAAGCCTTGAGTCACGCTCACCGTGCCATCCACACCGATATTCACTTGCGTGGTGTCTTCAGGTAAAGTGATTTGAGGGATCAAAAGATAGCCCTCGCTCGTTACAAGATTGCCCTGTTCGTCTAGCTTAAAATTCCCGCTTCTTGTATAAGCGGTGGTGCCATCAGGCAACTGGACTTGAAAAAAGCCTTTACCCGTAATGGCGACATCTAAATTATTTTCCGTTTCTTTAGGGCTGCCTTGCGAAAACATTTTAGTGATCGCGCTAGGGCGCACGCCCAAGCCCACTTCCATGCCATCAGGCGATAGAGTCGTGTTGCTTGTGTTGGTGCCAGCGTATTGCATCGCTTGGTAAAACAAATCGTTAAAATCCGCGCGAGATTTTTTAAACCCGGTGGTATTGACATTGGCGATGTTGTTTGAAGTGGTGTCAATGTGCGTTTGTTGGGCGAGCATCCCTGAAGTGGCGCTATAGAGAGAGCGGAGCATGATTTTCCCTTTAAACTAAAACTTAATCACCCGAGATTCTAACAAAAATAAGATTAAATTTGACTAAAATTGAAGCGTTGTTTTAATGCCTTATTTTTTAAGCTCTTACCTCAAAATAACCGATATTTGACGCTTAAATTTTAGGGCGTTTTATTATGCGCTTTCTTTTCACACCCATTCACTCAAAACTTTTTAAGAGCGTTCTTGGCGAAATGTTGGCCTTTTCTAAAGGGACAAAGCGTTTTTTTTGATAAGCTTCTAGGCTGGATCGCCCTATCATGGCGGCATTATCGCTGCAAAATTCTAAAGGGGCTAAAACAAGCTTGCAATCAAACTCATCGCACAAATTTTCAAACGCCTTCCTTAAAGCCAGATTCTGGCTCGCTCCCCCCACAATGCCAAAAATTTTAGGGCGTTTGATTTTAAAATAGCGTTTAGTCTGTTGGATTAGATGCTCAATGGCTGCACTTTGAAAATGATAGCTAATCTTTTGTTTGATCGCTTCATTCAAGTTGGAGGCGTTTTTTTCAACCTCCAAACGCACCGCATTTTTTAAACCTGAAAAACTAAAAGCCAGATTCGGGCTGTTTTTTAAAGGGATAGGAAACATTAAAGGCTCGTTTTGATGCACATAATCAAGGGCTAATTTTTCCACTATGGGGCCTCCTGGATAGCCTAAATCAAGCATTTTGGAAACCTTGTCAAAACTCTCTCCAAAGCTATCGTCTAAACTCGTGGCAACGATTTTAATGTCTTCATAATCTCTAGCCTCTAAAATCAAAGAATGCCCCCCAGAAACTAAGAGTGCGCTTAAAGGCATGCAGGTTTGTTTTTCATTGATAAAAAGCGAATACACATGCCCTCTCAAATGGTCTTCTAAAATTAAGGGTAAATTCAAAGACAAGCTCAAGGCTTTTGCCATCATCAAACCTTCTATTAAGGTAACGCTCAAACCTGGCTGATTAGTGATAGCGATGGCTTTAATTTTAGAAAAATCCTTATTCAAGCTGATTTTGATGCGTTCTAATAAGAGCGGCAAATTCTCAGCATGCAAGCGCGATGCAAGCTCAGGCACAACGCCCCCATAAGAGCTGTGGTGCTTTTCTTGAGAGATTTTAAAATGAGCGATGAGCTTGGCGTCCTTTATTCTTGTAAGGGCTAAAGAGCTGTCATCGCAAGAACTTTCAATGCTTAAAATCATGTCTTTATCTTTGGGTGGTGTTTTTGCTTGAATTATACTTTGTTGGCTTGGATTTTAAAATCTTTAAGCCAAATATTTGATCGCATTCACATAGCTTTTGTTGTTCGCTTTGTTTTGATAAGCGATATCAAACGCTGTGCCGTGGTCAGTGGAAACGCGTAAAATGGGGGCGTTCAAACTCACATTAATGCTTTCATCAAAATAGAGCGCTTTTAAAGGGGCTAACCCCACATCATGGCTCATGCTCACATAAAAAGGGGTTATTTTGCGCTTATTGGGGGCAAAAGCGCTATCAGCGGGCAAAGGCCCTAAAAAGCATTCAAAGCCCAGCGTTTGGTTGCTCTTTTGAATGGCTTTTAAAATCTTTTCATCTTCTTTCCCGAACAAACCCTCTTCGCCCGCATGGGGGTTAAAACCACACACTTGAATAATTTTAGCTTGAGTGCTTTTTTGAAACGCTAACAAAAACCGAACTAACGCTCCCACTTGAATGAGTTGAGAAACCGCCCCTAAAGGCACATGGTCGCTAAATAGCCCCACAAAGAGCTTAAAACACCCAAGCATCATGATGATTTGATGATCTTTATAGCGTTGCTTTAAAAAATCGGTATGCCCCACAAAAGGGATTTGAGCTTGTTGCCATGCGAGTTTGTTGATAGGCAAAGTGCAAATGCCATCCACTTCTTTATCATCCGCTAACTCGCAAGCCTTTTTAAAACTCTCAAAACTATACGCCCCGCTTTGAGCGCTGACTTTGCCTATCGTGCTAGAGTTTAATAAGGGTAAGGGGGCATCAATAGCGAGCGTGTTAAGCGTTTTAGTTTCATAAGCGTTATTAAGCAATTGATTGGCCCGCTCTAAAAGTTCGCTATCAATGAGATACAACGGCTCACACAGCGTGCTCACTTCCTTATGGCTTTTTAAAATCAATTCTAAGCCTACGCCTTGAATATCCCCACAACTGATCGCAATTTTCTTTTTAACCATTTTATCGCTTGATGAGTTGCGCCATTTCTAAAATCGCTTTTTCTAATCCCACTAAAACCGCTTTTGAAATCACGCTATGACCGATATTAAGCTCTCTTAAAGAGGGGATTTTTAACAATTCTTTCACATTAGAATAATTCAACCCATGCCCCGCGCACGCCGTGATACCCATAAAAA
The DNA here is from genome assembly GCF_000277405.1 of Helicobacter pylori Shi112. Classification (NCBI taxonomy): domain Bacteria; kingdom Pseudomonadati; phylum Campylobacterota; class Epsilonproteobacteria; order Campylobacterales; family Helicobacteraceae; genus Helicobacter; species Helicobacter pylori. The sequence goes on along the minus strand of NC_017741.1, from coordinate 1,657,667 downwards.
ACGCTTCTTTACTCATTCTTCTTAATTGCAAAAAGGCGTTGTGCAATTCTTCTTTCAATTCTTTAGGGCTTTTGTCTTTGAGCGCGCTAATGGCATGGATTTGGTTGTTAGCGTTAGAATATAGAGCGTTGTGCAAATTCGCATACACCCCAGTGTGGAACTCCACTTGTTTGACTTGATGCTCCCTTGCAAAATGCAGAGAGTCTTTTAAAGGATCAATAAACAAAGACACTTCAACGCCTTTATTGTGATACGCTCTAATAACCTCTCCTAAACCCTTTAATGAGCAATCCAACCCCCCCTCTGTCGTAACCTCATTTCTGTTTTCAGGCACGATTGTAACCTTACTCGGCTTATTTTTCAAAGAGCATAAAAAATCAGTGATTCCAGCATTAATAGAGCATTCAATATTGATAGGCAAAGGGCTTATTTCAAGCAGCCTCAAAACATCTTCATTTTGAATGTGCCGTTTGTCTTCTCTCAAATGGATGGTGATTAAATCCACTTTATGGGTGTTTTTAGCGATGAATAGGGCTTCTAAAATCTCAGGCTCATAAGTTTTTCTTATCTCTCTTAAAGTAACAATGTGATCAATATTCAATCCAAAACGCATGACTATCCTTTATTTTATAATAATGATTTTTGAAATTGTAACATAAAACCCACCTCTTATACCTATAAGATTTTATCATCAAGCTATCTTTTGCTATAATACCCAAAACAAAATGCCAATTAAATCCAATAAAAAGTGTTGTGGGTGCTATATTTTCTAACCAGTCTCTTCATTTGCTCTTTGATTGTTTTGTGGTCTAAAAAATCCACGCTCTTTGTGGATAACGCTAATAAAATACAAGGCTTTCATCATGCAAGAACCCCACGAGCCGGGGGGCTTGGGATCTTTCTTTCTTTTGTGTTAGCTTATCTTTTTGAGTCTTTTGAGACGCCTTTTAAGGGGTTTTTTGTTTTTTTGGGGCTGTTGTTAGTTTTTTTAAGCGGTTTTTTAGAAGATATTAACCTTTCACTCAGCCCCAAAATACGCCTTATTTTGCAAGCTGTAGGGGTTGTTTGCATCATCTCATCAACGCCTTTAGTGGTGAGCGATTTTTCGCCCCTCTTTAGCTTGCCTTATTTTATCGCTTTTTTATTCGCAATTTTTATGCTAGTGGGCATCAGCAACGCTATTAATATTATTGATGGGTTTAACGGGCTTGCGTCAGGGATTTGCGCGATTGCGCTTTTAGTCATTCATTATATAGACCCTAGCAATTTGTCTTGTTTGCTGGCTTACATGGTGCTTGGGTTTATGGTGTTAAATTTCCCTTTAGGAAAGATTTTTTTAGGCGATGGGGGGGCGTATTTTTTGGGTTTGGTGTGCGGGATTTCCCTTTTGAATTTGAGTTTAGAGCAAAAAATCAGCGTGTTTTTTGGGCTCAATTTAATGCTTTATCCGGTTATAGAGGTGCTTTTTAGTATCCTTAGGCGCAAAATAAAACGCCAAAAAGCCACCATGCCGGATAATTTGCATTTGCACACCCTTTTATTCCAATTCTTGCAACGGCGCTCTTTGGGTTACCCCAATTCTCTATGCGCGTTTATCCTTATTCTGTGCAACCTGCCTTTTATTTTTTTAAGCGTCTTTTTTCGCTTGGATGCTTACGCGCTCATGGTTATTAGCTTAGTCTTTATCGCATGCTATTTAATAGGCTATGCTTATTTGAACAGGCGGGTTTATGCTTTAGAAAAGCGAGCGTTTTAATGAAAAAACTCAAAGGTCTTTTTTTGAGCCTACTTTTATGGGTCTATCCTTTAAGGAGTGAGCCGATCAATGAGGGGGCATACATTTTAGAAGAGATCGGCGATGTGCTTAGGTTTTTGCCTATTTTTGTAGGCACGGTCAGTTTGGCGATGCGCGATTATAGAGGTTTAGGGGAATTAGCGGTCGGCACATTGGTTACTCAAGGAGTGATTTATGGCCTTAAAGGAGCTTTTAGCACCGCCCATAAAGATGGGGCTAGAGTGGAATTTGCTAAACGCCCATGCTGCAATTCTTGGAGAGGCATGCCAAGCGGGCATGCTGGGGGGGTGTTTAGCGCGGCTGGGTTTGTGTATTACCGCTATGGGTGGAAACCGGCTCTTCCTGTGATCGCTCTTGCAATCCTCACTGATGCCAGCAGAGTGGTGGCAGGAAAACACACGATCTTGCAAGTTACGATCGGCAGCCTTATCGCATGGGGGTTTGCTTATTTATTCACTTCACGCTACAAACCCAAACAATGGATGCTCTATCCTGAAATCTCTAGCGATTTTAAGGGCAGTAGCCGCTATGGGGTGAGCTTTTCTTATCAATGGTAAAGGGATAAAGTGCTAAAAAAGTTATTACTCATTTTGCTTTTTTTAGGGTTTTTAAGAGCGCAAGGCGAACATTATGAAATCATCGCTGAACTTTCAAAGGCTTTTTTGAAAGCCAAAGACGCTTTTATTATGATCGATGAAACCTATAAAACATGTGTTAAAACCGGGCATGATCGCACCCAAATACGCCTTCAAAGCGCTTTTTTAGAGAATTTGTCTCAAACAGAACAGCAATTTGATGATTATTTTGAGAAGGATTTTAAAAGCGTAGAAGTTTTAAAAACCTTGCTTAAAAACATCCAATCGTTAGAAAAAACTTCCAACAAGCTTGCATGCATTACCCCAAAAAACGCTAAAAATTTTGAAATTTTAGAAGGAGCGATAACGCAAATCATAGACTTAGAAAAACAGATGGATAAATTTATCAACGGCGCAAAATAAAGCCAATTTTTGCATGAGGATTTAATTGAATATTCATCGTAAAAAGCTCCAATTCAGTTTGAGCGATAACCTTTTAAAAGCGTTCTTAGAGGATTGAGTTTCGCCATAAACAAAGCTTAAAAAAACCCCATCAACCAAAGCGTATTAAAGTTGGCTTTGAATATTTGTATTTGATGAGAACCAAATCCCTAATACTTATGCTTTCTTAGGCGTTTCACCACATAATCCCCCACGCTTTGAATGATTTGCACTAAAACAATAATCACAACCACCGCATAAAAAAGCACATCGCCCCTATAACTTTGATAGCCAATCCTAATGGCTAAATCCCCCAAGCCCCCAGCCCCTAACGCTCCTGCCATAGCCGAATAGCCTATTAAAGAAATTAAGGTGATGGTGATATTATTCGCTAAAGAGGGCAGGCTCTCTAAAAGCATCATTTTAACGACTTCCAAATTAGACGCTCCCAAACTTAAAGTGGTTTCAATCTTGCCATGCTCTACTTCCATTAAAGAATTTTCAAAAAGCTTTGCAACAAAAGGAATGGCTGAAATGGCTAGCGGGATAATGCTTGCGCTAGAGCCAATGCTTGTGCCAATCAAAAAGCGCGATAAAGGCAGGAGCAAAATAATGAGGATGATAAAAGGGAAAGAGCGAGTCATGTTGATAGAAGTGTCTAAAATTTTATGCAAAAGGGGTTTGTTTAACAAATGCCCTTTTTTACTCACTAACAATAAAACCCCCAAAGGTAAGCCAAAAACAACCGCCAAAAAGCTCGCCACAAACACCATATAAAGCGTTTCTAGCGTGGCTTGAATGAGCATTTGAGAAATCATTTTAATCCTTTAATTTTTCCACTTGTAAGCCTAAAGCGTTCAAATACTCTAAAGCCCTTTGAGTCTCTGTAGTGCTGCCTAAAAACCGCACCACTAAATACCCTATATCTTTAGTCGTAAGCTCTTCAATATTGCCTGAAATGATACTCACATCTATTTTAAAACGCTTGATCAAATTAGAAATGATCGGCTCGTCTAAATGCTCCCCTAAAAACACGATGCGATAAATGTCTTGCGATCTTTGATCCCCATGCTCGTTTTTGATGCCAAGCAATTCTTTAGTAACGGCATGTTTAGGGTTAGCAAAAATTTCTTCTACCGAGCCACTTTCTACAATTTCGCCGTTGCTGATCACGCACATTTGATTGCACAATTCTTTAACCACTTCAATCTGGTGCGTGATGAAAACGACGCTCAAATTAAGCTTTTTTTGAATGCCGTTTAAAAGCGTTAAAATAGAATGCGTGGTTTTAGAATCCAAAGCGGATGTGGCTTCATCGCAAAGCAACAAATCAGGGCAATTCGCCAAACTCCTAGCGATCGCTACTCGTTGTTTTTGCCCACCGCTGAGCTGTTTAGGATAAAAATGCATTTTATCTTCTAGCCCCACCAATTCCAATAATTCATGCACCCTTGATTGGATCTTGGTTTTTTCCCATCGCGCGATTTCTAGAGCGAAAGCGACATTTTCAAACACATTTTTAGCGCTCAATAAATTGAAATGCTGGAAAATCATGCCTATTTTTTGGCGCGCTTTTTGCAATTCTTTAGGCTTTAATTTTAACAGATTGACCCCATTGACTAAAACCTCGCCAGAACTGGGGCGCTCCAAGCAATTGATTAGGCGAATGAGCGTGGATTTCCCCGCCCCTGAATAGCCTATCACGCCTAAAATATCGCCTTTTTTTAATTCCAAATTCACGCCTTTTAGAGCATGAAACCCGTTTTCATAAATCTTTTCAATGTTTTTTAATTCTACTACCATCGTTTTAACTTTATCTCTTGCTCACCCAGACATTTGCGCGTTATTTTCCACGCTATTGAGCCACAAAAACACTTGCACCACGCTTTCATACAATTCTTCAGGTATCGTGCAGTCTAATTCCACCTTTAAAAGCGAATCCACCAGCATGGGGTTAGAAAAGAGCGCTATATCGTATTCTTTAGCTTTTTGAATGATCCTTTTAGCCACTTCACCCACCCCGCTTGCGATCACTTTTGGGGCATGATCTTGCCCCATGTTATAGGCTAGAGCGGCGGCTTTTATGGTTTTATTCATCTAATACCCTAAAGTCAAAGCGTCAGCGTCATTCCAAGAGAAATTTTTTTCAAACCCTTTTGTTTTTTTCAAAATAGACGCAACGCTACGAACCAGCATGTCCGTTTCAATATTCACGCGCCGTTTGAGTTTATAAGTCTTAAAAAGGGTGTTTTCTAAAGTGTAAGGGATAATCGTTAGCCAAAACCCCTTTTCTTCCACCTTGCTTAAAGTCAAACTCACCCCATCAATGGCGATAGAGCCTTGTTCAACGCACAATAAAAGCGTTTCTTTAGAAGCGCTGATGAAAAAATCCACTTGATTAGAATGATGAATGATTGTTTCAATTACCCCGATAGCGTCAATATGCCCTTGCACAAAATGCCCGTCCAAACTCGCATCGGCTTTTAGGGCTGGCTCAATATGGACTAAATCCTTGTAGTTTTCTAACGCTACGCTGTTTTGGGTTTTTTGGCTCAATTCCACGCTAAAATGCGTTTTTGAACTTTCTATGGCGGTCAAACACGCCCCATTGATCGCAATGCTATCGCCAAGCTTGGGATTGAGATCGCTCTCTATGCTTAAAATATTGTTTTGGAAACTTTTTACTTTAGCTATTTGATGGATTAGGCCGCTGAACATCGTTAATGATTATTTTCCTTATGTTAAAATGCTTAAGTATTGTAACATATTAAATAAAACCATAGGATAAAAGCATGTTTATTGATACGCATTGCCATTTGGATCACAAGGACTATGAAAACGATTTAGAAGAAGTGTTAAAAGAAAGCCTAGAAAAAGGCGTGACTCAATGCGTGATTCCGGGTGCAGACATGAAGGATTTGAAGAGAGCGATAGAAATTAGCGAAAAATTTGAAGGCGTGTTTTTTGCCATAGGCGCTCACCCTTATGATGTGGAAAGCTTTGATGAACGCTTGTTTGAAAAGTTTGTTGGGCATCAAAAGTGCGTAGCGATAGGCGAATGCGGACTGGATTACTACCGCTTGCCTGCATTGAATGAAAGAGAAAATTATAAAAACAAACAAAAAGAAATTTTTACCAAACAGATTGAATTTTCCATCCAACACAACAAGCCCTTGATTATCCACATCAGAGAGGCGAGTTTTGATAGTTTGAATATTTTAAAAAGCTATCCTAAGGCTTTTGGGGTGTTGCATTGCTTTAGTGCTGATAACATGCTTTTAGAATTAAGCGATCGTTTTTACTATGGGATAGGAGGGGTTAGCACTTTTAAAAACGCTAAAAGACTGGTAGAGATCCTCCCTAAAATCCCTAAAAACAGGCTTCTTTTAGAAACGGATTCGCCCTATTTGACCCCACACCCTTTTAGAGGCACCAGAAATAGCCCTATATATATCCCTTTAATCGCTCAAAAAATTGCCGAAATCATCAACATAGAGATTGCAGAGCTCGCTTCTTTAAGCACGCATAACGCCCAAACGCTCTTTAATTTCCCCTAAAAATGGGGCTGTGTGTTAGAAAGCGTTATTCAAGTTTAGCTATAATCAAGGCTATTTTAAAAGCTCAATAGCTGTAGTTATTAGGATGTGATGCCAAAAAGAATGAAGTGTTTTAGTCAAAAATGGTTGGTTTTTTTTGTTACCCATTGGCTTTTATTGGCTTCTTTAGGCCATGCGAAAATGGCTTTTGAATCCAATATTGACACCAAAGCGTTAGAGGCTTTTGGGGTTAATGCGGGCTTTTTATCCCAAATGCCAAACGCTTTAAAAAAAATGAACAAAGAAGAAGAATGGAAAAAGTTAGTCAAAAGATTTGATGTGAATTACCAGTTCATCCCCATCATTAAAAACATGCTAATAGAAGCGAGCGTGCCACAAGAATTTTTATTTTTAGCCATGGCAGAGTCTAAATTTTCATCAAGGGCTTATAGCAGGAAAAAAGCGGTAGGGATTTGGCAATTCATGCCAAGCACGGCTAAAGAATTAGGGCTTAAAGTCAATCATTACATTGATGAAAGAAGAGATCCCATTAAAAGCACTAAAGCGGCGATCACTTATTTGAAACGGCTCTACAAGCAAACCGGGGAGTGGTATTTGGTCGCTATGGCGTATAATTACGGCTTACGCAAGGTTCAAAACGCTATTAAAGTCGCCGGCACTTCGGACATTAAGATTTTGTTAGATGAAGATAAAAAGTATCTCCCTAAAGAGACACGAGAGTATATCCGCTCCATTCTAAGCCTAGCGTTAAAATTCAACAGCCTAGACAACCTCAAAGATAAAGAATATCTGCTCAATCGTGGGGCGAGGGTGAGTTTAGTGGGCGTTCCGTTTAAAAGGCACACTTCTTTAGTCCAAGTGGCCAAAAATTTAAACTTGAGTTTAGAAACCTTAAAATCCTACAACCACCAATTCCGTTATAACATTCTGCCTTCTAAAGACCCCACCTACACCATTTATATCCCTTATGAAAAACTCGCCCTTTTCAAACAACGCCAACTCAAACAAAATAAAAACATTCAAGCCAGTCCAAAAAGCCCTTTTATCACCCATGTGGTCTTGCCTAAAGAAACCTTATCTTCTATCGCTAAACGCTATCAAGTCAGCATTTCTAGTATCCAATTAGCCAATAACCTCAAAGATTCTAATATTTTTATCCACCAGCGCTTGATCATCCCTACCAATAAGAAATTACTCGCTACAAGGGAATTTTAATGGGTTTGGCGTTGGAAAGAGTTTATTTTTTAGGCGTTATTTTTTTGATTAGCGCTTGTGCGGTTAAAAGAGAGGGGGTAAAGAATTTGTCTTACAAGCATGAAAGCTTGCGCGCTTATGAAAACGCTAAAGACTACGATCCGACAACCAAAAAAGCCACCTATAAACGCAACTTTTTTGAACGCCATTTCAAACACCACTCCAATTCGCAAGATAACAACACAAAAGATCAGCCGCTAGATAACGGCATGCGCGATTCTAGCGCGATCCAAAGAGCCACCATGCGCCCTTATCAAGTGGGGAACAAGTGGTATTACCCCACTAAAGTGGATTTGGGCGAAAAATTTGATGGCATTGCGAGCTGGTATGGCCCCAATTTCCATGCCAAAAAAACCAGTAATGGGGAAATTTATAACATGTATGCCCACACCGCCGCGCACAAGACTTTACCCATGAACACCGTGGTGAAAGTCATCAATGTTGAAAACCATTTAAGCACCATTGTGCGCATCAACGATAGAGGGCCTTTTGTGAGCGATCGCATCATTGATTTGTCTAATGCGGCCGCTAGGGATATTGATATGGTTAGAAAAGGCACAGCTAGCGTGCGTCTTATTGTTTTGGGTTTTGGTGGGGTTATCTCTAAGCAATACGAACAATCCTTTAACGCTAACTATTCAAAGATCTTACACAAGGAATTTAAAGTCGGCGAGAGCGAAAAAAGCGTGAGCGGAGGGAAATTTTCTTTGCAAATGGGGGCTTTTAGAAACCAAATAGGCGCTCAAACTTTAGCGGATAAATTGCAAGCAGAAAATCCAAATTACAGCGTTAAGGTCGCTTTTAAAGACGATTTGTATAAAGTTTTAGTTCAAGGGTTTCAAAGCGAAGAAGAGGCTAGGGATTTTATGAAAAAATATAACCAGAATGCGGTTTTAACCAGAGAATGATTAAGTTATTGCTTTTAGATGTGGATGGCACGCTCACAGACGGGTCGTTGTATTTTGATGAAAATTTTCACGAGATGAAGGCTTTTAATGTCAAAGACGGGCTTGGCATGACGCTATGGCAAAAATTAGGCAAAAAAATCGCTATCATTACAGGAAGAACTTCAATAATGGTCAAAAAACGCATGGAGAGTTTGGGCGTTCAGTTTGTTTTTATGGGCGTTGAAAATAAAGGCGTGGTTGTGGAGCGGCTCAAAAAAGACTTGCAATTAAGCGTGCAAGAAATCGCATGCGTAGGCGATGATTATAACGATTTAGGCATGTTTAAGGCATGCGCTTTGAGTTTCGCTCCTTTTGATGCGCACCCCTTACTTAAAAGCAAGGCCTATAAAGTGTTGCAAAATTCAGGGGGTAAGGGGGCTGTTAGGGAAGCGATTGATTATCTTTTAACATTAGAAGGCTTGCAAGATGAAGCGCTCAAACTTTACCTCTAATAGCGTTTTAAACTTTTTTGTGGTTTTGTCTTTCATCACGATAGGGTTAGTTTTTTTCTTTTTGCGCTCCCAACCCACTAGCGTGATCTCTAAAGAAAATATCCCTAAAATTGAGTTAGAAAATTTTAAAGCGTTTCAAATCAACGATAAAATCCTTGATCTGTCCATAGAGGGCAAAAAAGCTCTGCAATACGATGATCATGAGATCTTTTTTGATTCTAAGATCAAGCGTTATGATGAAGACACGATAGAAAGCGTTGAATCCCCTAAAGCCAAACGGCAACAGGATTTGTATTTCTTCCCTAATGGGGTAACTTATAAAAGAAGCGATGATTCTAGTTTTTGGAGTGAAACAGGGATTTACAACCACAAAGAGCAAAATTTTAAAGGTAAGGGCCGTTTCATCCTCACTTCAAAGGACAGCAAGGTTGAAGGGCTTGACATTTCTTATTCGCATGTTTTAGAAGTGGTTGAAGCTCAAAGCATTCAAGCGCATTTATTTTTAGATGAAATCAGACAAAGCCAGAAAGAAAAGAAAAAACTCCCCACTTTCAAAGGAGGGTTTTAATGCGTTGGTGGTGTGTCCTTGTGTGTTGTTTTGGTATTTTAAGCGTGATGGACGCTCAAAAAACAGATGGCAAAGGTTTGAAAAAAGAAAGAGAACTTTTAGAAATTACTGGCAACCAATTTGTAGCGAACGACAAAACCAAAACCGCCGTTATTCAAGGTAATGTGCAGATCAAAAAAGGTAAAGACCGGTTGTTTGCGGATAAGGTGAGCGTGTTTTTAAACGATAAACGAAAGCCAGAGCGCTATGAAGCCACAGGGAACACGCATTTTAACATCTTTACAGAGGATAATCGTGAAATCAGCGGGAGCGCTGACAAGCTCATTTATAACGCGCTGAATGGGGAATACAAATTATTGCAAAATGCGGTGGTTAGAGAAGTGGGGAAATCTAATGTTATTACCGGTGATGAAATCATTTTAAACAAAGCTAAGGGTTATGCTGATGTGTTGGGGAGCGCGAAACGGCCCGCTAAATTTGTGTTTGATATGGAAGATATTAATGAAGAAAATCGTAAGGCTAAATTGAAGAAGAAAGGCGCTAAGGAAAAGCCATGATCGCCATTAAAGACGCTCATTTCCTCACTTCTTCTAGCCAACTTTCGCAATGCCCTGCGAGCTTGACTTCTGAAATGGTCATTTTAGGGCGCAGCAATGTCGGTAAAAGCTCGTTTATTAATACCTTGTTAGGAAAAAATCTCGCTAAAAGTTCAGCAACGCCTGGAAAAACCCGTTTAGCGAATTTTTTTTCCACCACTTGGGAAGATAAAGAAAACGCCTTAAAGGCCACCTTTAATGTGATTGATTTGCCCGGGTTTGGCTACGCTAAAGTTTCTAAAAGCTTGAAAAAAGAATGGGAGGGGTTTTTATGGGAATTGTTGAGCGTTAGGGTTTCTATCAAACTTTTTATCCATTTAGTGGATGCGCGCCATTTGAATTTAGAAATTGACAAAAACGCTAAAGAAAACATTCAAGCCCTTTTAAGGCCCGATCAAGCCTACCTTTCTCTTTTTACGAAATTTGACAAGTTGAATAAAAACGAGCAACACCGCCTTTTTTTAAACGCTCCTAAACCTTTTTTAATCAATAGCGCCCATTTTAACGCTCTCTCTTCAAAATACCCAACCCTTGAAATAGTGCGCCAAACCCTTTTGAAATACTTGCTCACTAACCCTTTATAAGCCGCAAAAACCATGCTCTCTTTAAAACAAGATTCCTTTTTTTTCTTATGCTTAGGGATCCTTGGTTTTTATTTTTATAGCCTTTTGAGGGATTTAATGCCTTTTTTACCCCCTATGATTGGGTTTTTATTCTTGTTTTATGCGAAAAAATACGATCATTTTTTACCCAGTTTGAGCGTGTTTGGTTGTTTGTTTTGGTTTGAAAGCATGCATTTAAAGACTTTAGGCGTTTTAGCTTTGCTGTTTTTAATCTACCATCAAATCGCCTATAAAAACTCTTTAAAGCTTTTTAATGATAGCTTTTTATTCAAAACTTTGCATGTTTTTTTGGTTTATTACCTTTATTTATCGCGCTTTTTTTCTGTGCCTTTGAGTTTGAAAATACTCGGCTTTCTCGCTCTTTTTGCTTTAATAGAGAGCGCTTTGTGGGGTTTGTATGAAAAATCTTCGCTATAAGCTTTTGCTCTTTGTTTTTATAGGGTTTTGGGGGTTATTGGTTTTAAATTTATTTATTTTAAGCGTTAAAAATCAAGAATACTATGAAAAACTGGCTGAACGAAACATGACTAAAAAGGAATTTCTAGTCCCTACAAGGGGTAATATTACAGACAGAAACCATGAGTTTTTAGCCACTAATGAATTGGTGTTTGGCGTGTTTTTGCCTAGCGGATTGAAACAAAAAGAACTTTTAGAAAAAATTGAAATCATCCAAAAGTTTTTCCCTAACTTTTCCAAAGAAACGCTTTTAAACAATTACCAAAAAGAAAATTCGCTTTATAACCATAACCTCATTAAAGTGGTTGGCTTCATCCCTTATACCGCCATGCAACCTCTTTATACCAAGCTCATCCAAACTCAAGGCATTTTTGCGCTTCCCTTAGACAAGCGCTACTACCCTAATAACGCTTTAGCTTCGCATGTTTTAGGCTATGTGGGGGTGGCAAGCTTGCAAGATTTGAAAGACGATGAAGAGAATCAATACAGCCAGATTGTGGGCAAAACCGGCGTTGAAAAAGAATACAACAAGCTCTTACAAGGCAAGGTGGGCTATAAAATCATGCGCGTCAATGCGCTCAATCAAGAATTAGCCACCTTAGAAGTAGTGCCACCAAGCACCAACAACCACTTGCAATTGAGTTTAGACAAACGCTTGCAAAAAGAAGCGGACAAGCTCTTTGAAAATAAAAGGGGGGCTATTTTAGTGATGGATGCAGAAAATGGGGAATTGCTCGTTGCAGGAAGTTACCCTGAATACAATTTGAACGATTTTGTAGGCGGGATCAGTCAAGACAAATGGCAAAAACTTCAAGATGATATTTATAACCCCCTACTAAACCGCTTCGCTAACGCCTTGTACCCGCCGGGATCTGTGGTTAAAATGGGCGTGGGCTTGAGCTTTTTAGAAAACCTTAATATCACAGAAAACACCACCATACCCACCCCACCTTTTATTGAAGTGGGCAAGCGCAAATTCAGAGACTGGAAAAAAACAGGGCATGGCAATTCTAATTTGTATAAAGCCATTAGGGAGTCCGTGGATGTGTATTTTTATAAGTTTGGGCTTGAAATTTCTATAGAAAAACTCTCTAAAACCTTAAGGGAAGTGGGCTTTGGGGAAAAAACGGGCGTTGATTTGCCGAATGAATTTGTGGGGATTGTGCCGGATAATTTGTGGAAACTCAAACGCTTCAATCAAGATTGGCGCGTTGGGGACACGCTCATTACCGCTATTGGGCAAGGCTCTTTTTTAGCCACGCCCTTGCAGGTTTTAGCCTACACGGGACTCATTGCTACGGGCAAACTGGCAACGCCTCATTTCGCTATCAACAACAAACAACCGCTCAAAGATCCCCTAAACAGCTTTCAAAAAAAGAAGCTCCAAGCCTTGAGAGTGGGCATGTATGAAGTGTGCAACCATAAAGACGGCACCGCTTATCATTCCACGAGGGGTTCTAAGGTTACTTTAGCATGCAAAACCGGCACCGCGCAAGTCGTGGAAATCGCTCAAAACATCGTCAATCGCATGAAAGAAAAGAATATGGAATATTTCCATCGATCCCATGCGTGGATTACCGCCTTTTTGCCCTATGAAAAACCCAAATACGCTATCACCATTTTAGTAGAACATGGGGAAGGGGGTTCAAAACTAGGGGGCTTGTTAGTTGAAATGAGCAACAAACTCTATGAGCTTGGCTATCTTAACCAATTGTAACTGGCTCACACAAGATTTTTATGAGAATGAACGCCCTTTATCTTAAGATAAAGAGGCGTTTTTGCGTTTAAAAAGCCGGGATAATCGCTCCCTTATAGGTATCCAAAATAAATTTCCTGGTCTTTTCGCTTTGTAAGGCTTCAATCAGCGCTTTTATGGCTTCATCTTGCGCGTTATCCTCACGAGCGGCTATTAGATTGGCATAAGGCGAGTCCTTGTCTTCTGAAAATAAGGCTCCGGTGAGTTTTGCTTGCAAGGCATAATTCCCTGTTACAATAGCCCCATCCACATCCCCTAAAACTTTAGGCAACAATGCGGCTTCTAAAGGCTTGATTTTGATATTGTAAGGATTTTTGACAATATCAAACTCCGTAGCGTATAGATTGCTTGGGTCTTTGAGAGCGATAATCCCTTGTTTATGCAGTAAAATCAACGCCCTGCCTTGATTGCTCGGATCGTTTGGCACGGCAATCACTGAGCCTTTTTTAAGGTTTTTAATGTCCGTGATTTTTTGAGAATAAAATCTCAAAGGCTCCACATGGATATTGGCCAAACCGATGAGATGCATTTTTCTGTCCAAATTAAACCGATCCAAATAAGGGCGGTGCTGGAAGTAATTCGCGTCTAAAGAGCCGTCATTGAGCGCTAAATTAGGCAACACATAATCCGTAAAAGACACGATCACTAATTTGATCCCTTTCTCCTTCAAATCATCCACGACTGATTGCAAGATTTGCGCATGCGGCACAGGATTAGCGCCCACTTTAAGCTCACGAGTGATTTCATGCTTTTCTTTTTTTTCTTTGTGGTGTTTGGCGTCTAAGAGATTAAACAAACCTAAAGCAATTACCCCTACACTAATAATACGCTTGAATATATTCATAAAAACCCTTTATTAAAAAAAATTAATTCAAAAATGATAAAAAGATAAAACGATACGAAAATTTCAGGAATCGGCAAAGAATAAAAAGAAAAGGATTCAACCAAGAAAAACGAAGTTTCTCTTGATTAAACAGCGAATCAAACCATTAAAGGTTAATGGAATTTTCTTTAAGATATTCTGCAACGCCTTTATGGGTAGCTTTCATGCCTTTATCGCCTTTTCTCCAGCCTGCTGGGCACACTTCACCATGTTCTTCAAAGTGTAAGAGAGCGTCTACCATGCGAAGCATCTCGTCTGCATTCCTACCTAATGGCAAGTCATTGATCACTGCGTGTCTTACTTTCATGTTTTTGTCAATCAAAAAAGCACCTCTCAAAGCGATCGCTTCTTCAAACAGCACATCATAATCTCTAGAAATGCTCTTAGTAATATCAGCCACCATAGGGAAAGACACTTGACCGACACCGCCTTTTTCCACAGGGGTGTTTTTCCATGCGAAATGCACTTGCTCGCTGTCAATAGACACGCCAATCACATTAAAGCCTTTTTCGTGGAAGTCTTTCACTCTTTTGTCAAACGCAATGATTTCTGTAGGGCATACAAAAGTAAAATCTTTTGGCCAAAAGAAAAGGATCACACCATTCTTGCCTAAATTTTTAGAAAGCTCAAAGTGTTCATCAACCTCATTGTTTCCTAAAACGGCAGGTGCTTTAAAATCGGGGGCAAGTTTTGTAACTAACATATACAACTCCTTAAGTGTTTTAAAATCTTGTTGGATCAAAATTAAACCTAAAATAGATTTAATTTATTATGCTTTCCACTCAATCAGTGGAAACATGGTGGAGTATATTCTTAAAAAGTTAATGAAAGGGTATTTCCTTTTAAATTTTAAGATTTTGTGAAAAATAGTTTCATTTTTACTGCTTGTATTTCCTTAATGGTGTTATAATCGCTTCATAAATCATACAAAAGGAATTGTCATGCTGATCGCTCGCTTTAAAAAAGCTTTAATCTCTTATTCTTTAGGCGCGCTTATTGTTTCATCTTTATTGGGCGTGGCTAACGCTTCAGTGCAAGAAGTCAAAGTCAAGGATTATTTCGGGGAGCAAACTATAAAGCTCCCTGTTTCTAAAATAATCTACTTGGGTAGCTTTGCAGAAGTGCCTGCTATGTTCAATACTTGGGATAGGGTTGTAGGCATTTCGGATTACGCTTTTAAATCTGGTATTGTTAAAGCCACTCTCAAAGATCCTAAACGCATTAAATCCATGAGTAGCGATCATGTGGCGGCTTTGAATGTGGAATTATTAAAAAAGCTTAGCCCTGATCTTGTTGTAACCTTTGTGGGTAACCCTAAAGCGGTAGAGCATGCGAAAAAATTTGGGATTTCATTCCTTTCTTTCCAAGAAAAAACCATTGCAGAAGTCATGGAAGATATTGACGCTCAAGCTAAAGCCTTAGAAATTGACGCTTCTAAAAAGCTGGCTAAAATGCAAGAAACTTTGGATTTTATCAAAGAGCGTTTGAAAGATGTCAAAAAGAAAAAAGGGGTGGAGCTTTTCCACAAAGCCAATAAAATCAGTGGCCATCAAGCCCTTGATTCAGATATTTTAGAAAAAGGGGGTATAGACAATTTTGGCTTGAAATATGTCAAATTTGGGCGCGCTGATGTTAGCGTGGAAAAAATCGTTAAAGAAAACCCTGAAATTATCTTTATTTGGTGGATAAGCCCGCTTAGCCCTGAAGATGTGTTAAATAACCCTAAGTTTTCCACTATCAAAGCCATTAAAAACAAGCAAGTTTATAAGCTCCCCACAATGGATATTGGCGGGCCTAGAGCCCCACTCATTAGTCTTTTTATCGCTTTAAAAGCCCACCCTGAAGCGTTTAAGGGCGTGGATATTAATGCGATTGTTAAAGACTATTATAAAGTGGTTTTTGATTTGAAGGATGCAGAAGTTGAGCCATTCTTGTGGCATTGATTTTTAAAAAAAAGGCTAGTATTTTTTAGCCCTTCATGTATCTATCGCGCCAGGCTTAAAACAAGCCTTGTAGCTAAAATTTTCTTCTCTAATTTTTATCTTGCCTTTATCTTTTAAGATTTTATGAAAAATAGTTTCATTTTTACTATTGTTGTTTTCTTAGTGATGTTATAATCGCTTTATAAATCATACAAAAAGGATCGTTATGTTAGTTACTCGCTTTAAAAAAGCTTTTATTTCTTATTCTTTAGGCGTGCTTGTCGCTTCATTATTGTTGAATGTGTGCAACGCTTCAATGCAAGAAGTCAAAGTCAAGGATTATTTCGGGGAGCAAACTATAAAGCTCCCTGTTTCTAAAATAGCCTATATAGGGAGCTATGTAGAAGTGCCTGCCATGCTTAATGTTTGGGATAGGGTTGTAGGCGTTTCGGATTACGCTTTTAAAGATGATATTGTTAAAGCCACTCTCAAAGGCGAAGAGCTTAAACGCATCAAACACATGAGCACTGATCATACAGCCGCGCTGAATGTAGAGCTTTTAAAAAAACTCAGCCCTGATCTTGTTGTAACCTTTGTGGGCAACCCTAAAGCGGTAGAGCATGCGAAAAAATTTGGGATTTCATTCCTTTCTTTCCAAGAGACAACGATTGCAGAGGCCATGCAAGCTATGCAAGCTCAAGCTGCGGTCTTAGAAATTGACGCTTCTAAAAAATTCGCCAAAATGCAAGAAACTTTGGATTTTATCAAAGAGCGTTTGAAAGATGTCAAAAAGAAAAAAGGGGTGGAGCTTTTCCACAAAGCCAATAAAATCAGCGGCCATCAAGCCATTAGCTCAGACATTTTAGAAAAAGGAGGCATAGACAATTTTGGCTTGAAATATGTCAAATTTGGGCGTGCTGATATTAGCGTGGAAAAAATCGTTAAAGAAAACCCTGAAATCATTTTCATTTGGTGGGTAAGCCCACTCACGCCTGAAGATGTGTTAAACAACCCTAAGTTTTCCACTATCAAAGCCATTAAAAACAAGCAAGTTTATAAACTCCCCACAATGGATATTGGCGGGCCTAGAGCTCCGCTCATAAGCTTATTTATCGCTTTAAAAGCCCACCCTGAAGCGTTTAAAGACGTGGATATTAATGCGATTGTTAAAGACTACTATAAAGTGGTTTTTGATTTGAAGGATACAGAAATTGAGCCCTTTTTATGGCATTGATTTTTAAAAAAAGGGCTAGTATTCTTTAGCCCTTCGTGTATCGCGCCAGGCTTAAAACAAGCCCTATAGCGATACAATTCGCCAAAAGCGAACTCCCTCCATAGCTCAAAAACGGCACCGCTAGACCTTTAACCGGAAAAATCCCTCCCACCCCAAAGGCGTTGATCACTAAAGAAAAACTGATGAGCAGCGCCACACCCACGCAAAATAGCGAATATTTTGGCTCTTTCAAGCGGTTAGCGATCCTAAAAATCAAAACAATCAAAACAGAAAACAAAATAAAACAAACGCATAGCCCCAAAAAACCCCATTCTTCGGCGATCCCAGCTAGAACCATATCTGTATGCACTTCGCTCAAAAACCCAAGCTTGATTTGCCCTAGCCCAAGCCCTTGCCCAAACAACCCCCCATTATGCATGGCGTTGCCTGCATGAAAGACTTGATAGGATTCGGGCAAGTCGCTTATTCTAAGAGCGTTCGCTAATTTATCCGGCAAAAGCGTGAAAAGCGAATTTTGCAAATTAGACCACCACAATTTCACGCGCAAGATCCTATGAGGGCTTGTAACAATCGCTAAAACGCTGATCGCAAGCGCCCCTAAAACAATCAAGCCAAACAAATGCGCGCTCCCTCCAGAGAAGACTAACAACATGATTAAAACTGCCCCCAAAAGAACGATCTGCCCCAAATCGTTTTGCAAAAACCCCACCCCAACCGCTAATACCACAAACACCACTGAATAAGGCCCAAAAATGATCAGTTCTTCTTTAACACTAGCCTTTTCTTTTGCCACAAAGGTGCGAGACAAACTCCACGCAAGAAAAAAGGTGAAGCCAATCTTTAAAAACTCCAAGGGTGCGAGAGAAAAAAACCCCAAACGAATCCATCGCTTCGCCCCTCCCGCGCTACTAGAAAGGCTTTCTGGCAAAAAAAACATGCCAATAATGAGTAATAATGGGATAAAAAGAAGAAAAAACCCCAAACGGCCAAACCACTTGCTAGGATCAACCCTAGACAACCCCCACATGATAACAATCCCCATGATCGCGCTCACAAGCTGTCGTATGAAAAAATGGAACTCCCCATAATGATACAGCACCACTGTGGTGTAAGTTGAGAGCGAATAGCTCATCAATACCCCCAAAAAAATCAATAGCGAAGCGCAAAAAAACAGGCTTTTGTCTGTAGTCATTAGGATTTCCTTATCTTGGTTTTTTAAATAGGCGTTCTCTTAAGGTATTTTAGGGGTATTTTACACTATAATGGCTCTGAATTATCTTATCGCTCAAGCTTAAGTGCGCTTTGAAATTGATCGCATTCTTTGATGAGAAAGCGAGCCGGTTTTGGAATGTTTTTTGCATGCTATGAATTTGCAAGGGTTTAAAAAAGGGGTTTTGATGGATTTTTCTAAAGCGTTTGGATTGGTTTATAAAGCGCTAGATTATAGGGCTTTAAGGCAGGATATGATCGCTTCTAATATCGCTAATGTGGATACCCCCTTTTACAGGTCAAAGGATTTGGATTTTGAAAGCGTTTTAGCGAAGAAAAAAGCAGAAATTTTTGAAAACCAATCCAGTAAAGTTTTGCCTTTAGCCCACACTAACCCTAGGCATTTAGACTTTGAAAATAGTGCTAAAGATGGGGCAAGCCTTTTTTTTAGAGACGGGCATTTGGCTAAGAATGATGGTAACAGCGTGGATTTAGACATAGAAACGAGCGAAATGGGTAAGAACTCTACCATGTATTTAGCCTTGAGTTCAGCCTTAAAAAAGTATCGAGGCGTGATCAATTACGCCATTGATTCCAGTAAGAATTTATAGTTAAGGGAAAGCATGTTTTTATCTTCTTTTGATATTAGCGGTTATGGTTTGTCTGCCCAACGCTTAAGGGCTAATTTGATTTCTTCTAATATCGCTAACGCTAACACCACACGCACGAGCGAAGGAGGCCCTTATAGGAGGCAAGAAGCGGTGTTTAAGGCTTTTGATTTCAATGAGATTTTAAACCAAAAAATCGCTCAAAACCATCAAATCACCCCCTATGAAGACCCCTTAGATGAAGGCGATGACAACCCCTTAATCCCTATCACAAGCGTGGTGGTGGATAAGATTGTGCGCGATGATAGCGAGCCTTTGATGAAATACGATCCCAGCCACCCTGACGCTAACGCTCAAGGCTATGTGGCTTACCCCAATGTGAATGCGGTGGTTGAAATGGCGGATTTAGTGGAAGCGACTAGAGCCTATCAGGCCAATGTTGCAGCCTTTCAAAGCGCTAAAAACATGGCGCAAAATGCGATTGGCATGTTACAAACATGAACGATTTCCAACAATTTATGGTAGTATAAGGAAATTTAGGTAGTATTAGCCAAAGATCAGTAGAATACAGAAATGAATAAAATATTTAATAGAGTTAAATTTTTAAAAAAGAGCTTAAGGAGGTTCTATGCAAGCCATACACAATGATAAAAGCTTATTGAGTCCTTTCTCTGAGCTTAACACGGACAACAGGACTAAAAGAGAAGAATCAGGCAGCACCTTTAAAGAACAAAAAGGTGGGGAGTTTTCCAAACTCTTAAAACAATCCATCAATGAGCTTAACAGCACTCAAGAGCAATCTGATAAAGCCTTAGCCGACATGGCGACAGGGCAAATCAAAGATTTACACCAAGCGGCTATCGCTATAGGGAAGGCTGAAACGAGCATGAAACTCATGCTTGAAGTGCGCAACAAAGCGATCAGCGCTTATAAAGAGCTTTTAAGAACGCAGATCTAATCTCTTAAGTGGCGTCTCTTTAAATGATCGCTTGGTCCTTTTTAAAGAGAGGGTTCGTTGTTGCACTCAATTTTGACAGATTTTATCATCAAAAATTCATGTTCTCATGCGTTGTGAAAATCCAGTGTTACGCCATTTTCAAGTGAGCGTTCATGGATAATAAAAACATTGATCCCAACTTCAACCCAGAGCGATTTTTAGAAACCCAAAAATACAAGGTCGTATTTACGGCTTTAGTCTTTTTGTTGCTTTTTATTGTTTTTTTAATGGTGGCTTTTAAAAAAGCTTTTTTTGCCCAAGCCAACATGCCCACTTTGGTGATGAGCAAACAAGACACTGCAACTAGGGGGACTATCTATAGTCAAGACAACTACAGCCTAGCCGCTTCGCAAACCCTTTTCAAACTGGGCTTTGACACAAGGTTTTTAAACCCAGATAAAGAAGATTTTTTCATTGATTTCCTTTCTATTTATAGTAATATCCCTAAAAAGTCCTTAAAAGACGCCATCAATACGAAAGGCTATACCATTCTAGCTTATGATCTCACGCCCAATACCGCTGCTAATCTTAGAGACTTGAATAAGAAATTTTTAACCTTTGGGGTTTTTCAAAATTTCAAAGACGCGCGCGATAAAGTGTGGCAAAAGCAAGGGCTAAACATTGAAGTGAGCGGCGTTTCTAGGCATTACCCTTATCAAAATAGCCTAGAGCCAATCATTGGCTATGTGCAAAAACAAGAAGAAGACAAGCTCACTTTAATTACCGGTAAAAAAGGCGTTGAAAAATCTCAAGATCACTTGCTTAAAGCCCAACAAAATGGCATAAGAACAGGCAAAAGAGATGTGAGTTTTAACTTTATCCAAAACCACTCTTATACAGAGGTTGAACGGCTTGATGGCTATGAGGTGTATTTGAGCATTCCTTTAAAACTCCAAAGAGAAATTGAAACCTTATTAAACAAAGCTAAAGACAAACTCAAGGCTGAAGAAATCCTAGTGGGTATCATCAACCCCAAAAGCGGGGAAATTTTATCGTTAGCTTCAAGCAAGCGCTTCAACCCTAATGCGATTAAAACCAGCGATTATGAAAGCTTGAATTTGAGCGTTGCCGAAAAGGTTTTTGAGCCAGGCAGCACGATTAAACCCATTGTTTATTCCTTGCTGTTAGACAAGAATTTAATCAACCCCAAAGAACGCATTGATTTAAACCATGGCTATTACCAATTGGGAAAATACACCATTAAAGATGACTTTATCCCTAGTAAAAAAGCCGTTGTTGAAGACATTTTGATCCAATCTAGCAATGTGGGCATGATAAAAATCAGCAAAAATCTCAACCCGGAGGATTTCTATAACGGGCTTTTAGGCTATGGATTTTCTCAAAAAACGGGCATTGATTTATCCTTAGAGGCCACAGGGAAGATCCCTCCTTTGTCCGCTTTCAAGCGTGAAGTGTTAAAGGGCAGCGTCTCTTATGGCTATGGGTTGAACGCGACTTTCTTGCAGCTTTTAAGGGCTTATGCGGTGTTTTCTAATGAAGGCAAATTGACTACCCCCTATTTAGTGCAACGAGAAACCGCCCCTAATGGCGATATTTACATCCCTAGCCCCAAACCCACTTTTCAAGTCATCAATCCAAAAAGCGCTAGAAAAATGAAAGAAACCTTAATTAAAGTGGTGCGTTACGGCACAGGCAAAAACGCTCAATTTGAAGGGCTATACATAGGGGGCAAAACGGGCACGGCTAGGGTTGCTAAAAACGGGAGTTACAGCGTGCAGTCCTACAACAGCTCTTTTTTTGGGTTCGCTGAAGATGAAAAGCAGGTTTTTACTATCGGCGTGGTTATCTTAGGCTCGCACGGCAAGGAAGAATATTACGCTAGCAAGATTGCAGCCCCTATTTTTAAAGAAATCACCGAAATTTTAGTGCGTTACAATTACCTATCGCCCTCTATTGCGATCCAGAACGCGTTGGAGAAAAACCGCTTTAAGATAAAATAAAAGGCTCTTTTTAACCCAAACTCCAAAAAAGGAGTCTAAAATTGCCGGATCTGCTGTATTAAGGCTAAATTTAGAGGATAGATTAGAAAAAATCTGTTTAAGTTAGATTGATCCTATTTTTAAATCATAACATTTACCCATACCATAACAAGCAAAGCCTAATTGCTTTTTTAAGCTCAAAAATCAAACAATTATAATATCGCTCATTTATTCATAGGATAAACCTTGCTATCGCATGGTTTCCTTGGGCGCTTATCGTTGTAATTCTCATTAAATAAATCTCTTGTTTTTTCATAATCTTTGGTAATTATTCCTGCCAATGGCAACAAGGTATGCAATAAATCATCGCTCATAAAAGGCTTGTGTAAAGCTTCTTCAAAACTTTTTACCATTTGCGGGCGTTTTTGTTTGAATGTATCGCTCATATAGATTAAAAATGGGATTTCTACACTGGCATTTGAACACTCATGGGTGTTAAAATCGCTTGATTCAAACATGTCATCGCCATGATCGCTTAGATAAATTACGAGACTATCCTTATCTTTAAACAATTCAACCAAAGAATACAAAACATAATCATTATAATAAACGCTGTTAATATAATCGGTTACAACTTGCTTATCAGCATTGTTTTTAACCCGCAAAGGCTTGTTTTTTGAAAAGTAAGAAGTGTTATTGAGATTAAAGTAGGAAAATTCTTTAGGAAAGCGGTTCTTGTATTCAAAATGGTTGCCGATCAAATGAAAAACAACAAAATTTTTGTGCTTTCTACTCTCTCTCTCTCTCTCTCGTTATTATAATACCGCTTGAAAAGAGTGGCTAAGTTTTCATCATAAGGCTTATCATTTTCTATATAAGTATCAAAATGCTTAGCTATTTGATAATAGCTATTGCCCCACATGAGTCCATAGCCTTGAGAGGTGATCCAAACGCTTTTATAATCGGTCAATTTAAGGATATGGGCTAGATTTTTATATTGATACCATGCCTTTTGGTTGAGATTATCCCTATTGGCGTAAGTTAAAAGCATTGTGAAACTTTTATCCGTATAAAAAGCTGGACTGATCACATTATCAAATACTAAAAGCGAACCTTTTTCTTTTAGAGCACTCAAATAGGGAGTTGTAGGGGTTTGATAGCCATAAATACCCATAAAATTTCTGTTCAAACTCTCGCCAAAAATTAACACCACATTATCAATATTTCCTGTATTTTTGACTAAGTAATCTTTAGGATAAGAAGCGTTTTCTAAAGCTTGACTGGAGTTATTGCTTTCTCTCAAACTGCTAATATTCCTCCAAAAATAATACGCTCCTTTAGCCAAAGCAATGTATTCTATCGTTCCATCAGCATTCAACAACGCTTCATCTTCTTTATATTTTTTGATGGTTTTTATAGTGTGTGGCATCTCTGCAATCAAAAATAAAACGCTTAAAATACTAGCTATTTTTAAAGGAATTGGTTTATTAGGAATGAGACTGAATAGTTTTAGAGAACCTATGGCTATTAAAATAAGCCCTATCACAAAATACCAGTGCGGATAGACATAGGCATGGAGGAATTCTAAACTCTCTTTATAATGCGTGGTGAATAAAATATTACCCAACTCATTAGACAAAGGCAAATGAAAATAATACGAACCAAAAATATCTATACAGCTAAACACAATCCCTAAAAATAATATAAAACTTTTTAGACTTTCTGTTATAAACCTGTTTTTAATAAAACTAATCGCATAATAAATAATAAAAAGCCATATAAAACTATACAAAAATGCTTTGAAAATAAAGCCAACGCTCACTGAAGAGAGAAAGCATGTTGAAAGCGCATTAAAAAGAATGAACACAAAAAATTTAGCGTCTAAAATCACCAAAACCACCACATTAAGACATAAGGAAATTCTAAGCAACTGACCATAAAACAAGGCCACAAAAAACACCTCCCCCTCTTTTTTCAAATCAATGCACTTCGCTCCAAACTTTTCTTTTCCACGCATAAGCCAAGAACGACAGCACCGCAAAGAAAATCATGATCTTTATCCCTAAGGTATTCCTTTCATGTTTTTTCCTATCGCCCGCTTTTTCCAAATATGCGATGACTTGTTTTTGAGCCTTTTCATTCAACCCCACTCTAGGCATAGCCGTGCCAGGCAAAAGCTTTTGCGGATCGTTGATGAAAATATTCAAGCCATGTTCGCCTTTAGCTCTAATCATCATGGACAAATCAGGCGCATGAGAGCCTAAATAATTGGCTAAATCTTTAGGATCGCTAAAGGCCTTATCTTTAGCGTAATCCAGGCTATGGCACCTTTGACAGCTTTGCGCGAACACTTCCTTATCGCTCAAATTTTTAGGCAAAATAGAAGTGAGATACGCCACAATATCGCTCAAATCTTTATCGCTAAATTGAGAAAACGCCGGCATAGGATATGGCCTTTCATCGTTAAATTTATGGCTCAATTTCGCCGTTTTCACAGGATCTTTGATGAAGTGGGCTAAGAAATTCGCGCTCAAAACCCCCGCCACATGGCTTAAATCCGGTGGCACGACCCCAAAAGAGTTGCTCGCGCTAAGGCTATCCATAGGGGCTGGAATGTTTTGGGATTTAATGCCATGGCAAGCGGTGCAATTTTCGGCTACAAGCTGTTTGCCTTTATTAGCGTCGCCATTTTTTAAATCCATCGGCTCTAAATCCTTGAAAGCAAAATCTGCCGGAGCGACTTTAGGGTGCATCACCGAATGCGCATAAGGCTCAACCCCATAATAAATCACGCCTATCACCACAATAAGGATAATTAGAATCTTAAATTCTTTCATCTAGCACCCCCTTGTTTCTTGCTCTCAGCGATAGTGATAATGGGCAATACCACAAAGAAAAGGGCCAAGAAAGTGATTGAACCCACTAAGCCAATGTATTTACCAATCCCAAGCGGAGGCAATTTACCATAGATCGTTAAAACAATCATATCAATGATTAAAAGCCAAAACCACACCATAAACGCAGGCCGCTTGTGCGCGGGAGCGACAACTGGGCTTCTGTCCAAAAAGGGCAGTAAGAAAAAGATCACTTGCGCCACGCCAAAGGCCATTAGCCCTAAATCAGCGCTGAAGAAAAAGCCCCTTAAGACTTCATAGCTCCATAAGAAATACCATTCAGGGTAAATGTGAGGCGGCGTTTTAAGGCTGTTAGCCCTTTCAAAGTTGATAGGATCCATCGCAAAATCATAGTGGTAACACACCAAGTAAAAGAAAAAGACCATAAACGCGCAAACCACAAAAATATCTTTAGACAAGAATACCGGCCAAAAAGGAATGACTTTGGATTCTTTTTTCTTGCCTTCAATGAATTTCTTTTCTTCTGATTCAAAGTCAATCTCTTCGCCTTCTTGGTTATTGACATGCGGGATGCGTAAAGAATAAAAATGCATCCCAATGAGCAAAATGATCGCAATGGGCAGTAAAAACACATGGAGCATGAAAAAGCGCGTTAAAGTGGAATCCGCCACAACATAATTCCCCCTAATCCACTCCACCACATCAGCCCCAATGAAAGGAATGCCCCCAAATAAATTCGTGATAACCGCTGCGGCCCAATAGCTCATCTGCCCCCAAGGCAGCATATACCCGCTAAAGGCTTCCGCGCTAAAGACCACAAACAAAATCATCCCGCTAATCCAAATCATCTCACGACCCTTTTTGTAAGAGCCATAATAGATACCGACAAACATGTGGATATAGATGATGACAAAAATCATGCTCGCTGCCGTGGCATGCATGTGGCGCCAAAGCCAGCCATAAGCCACTTCTTGCATGATGGTGAAATTCACGCTATCAAACGCCATTTTCGCATCAGGCTTGTAATACATGAGCAAGAAAATCCCTGAGATCACAAGCGCACCAAAAAGGGTCAATAAAATCACCCCCATAGCCCATAAGAAATTGATGTTTTTAGGGATCCAGTATTCTGTCATTAGCACTTTAACAAGCTTGTTAGTGCCAAGACGCATGTCCAGCCATTCGCCTAAATTCTTCGCTTTTTTTATCTCTGCCATTGAACTCTCCTTACGCTTTAGCCATCATTTTTTTGTATTCAGCCCCGGCTTCACCAAAAGTGATCTTAGTGCCTTCAATTTTAAAAGGCGGAATATCAAAAGGGCGTGGAGGGGGAGTGCCGGCAATATTCACGCCATCAGAAGTGAAACGCCCCCCATGGCATGGGCATAAAAAGCCTTTTTCTTCATTTTGATAAGTGGGGATACACCCTAAATGCGTGCAAATTTGAATGGCTGTGGTAAAAACGCTCTCGCCAATTTTAAAATCGCGCTTTTCATTAAAACCCTCTTTTTTAGAACGCTTGAGGATATAGACCGGTTTCCCACGCCATTCCACAGTGGAAAACTGCCCTTCTTGCATATTCGCCACATCTATGGTTGTAAAACCGGCTGAAACAACGCTTGGAAGCGGATCCCAAGTCTTTTTCATCGCTACTAGACTCGCTATAGCCCCTATAGCTGTAACACTAGCAAGGCTCATTCCTAAAAAATCACGCCTTTGAATATCTGCCATGTAAAAAACTCCTTCACAATAATTACCTTTTAACGACTAAAGGCATAGCAAATCCCTATTTTACAACAAACTCTCTTAATAATCTTTTTAAAATAACAAAATTAACGCTAAAATCAAACGCTTTTAGTGCCGCTTTAAAGAAATTTGAGCGCGCAAATGTTTCAAAAGGGTTTCTAAAATATCGTTATCGTCTTTGCTTGGGGCTTTTAAGCTTTCTTTCTTTTCACCGCTATAAGTGATGGTGATGTTTTGGTTGAAATTAGAAAGTTTGATGATGCCAAGCTGGTTGGCTAGAATTTTAAGCGTAATGATTTGCAAAAATTGAGCGCTCAAATCGTCTGTTTTGCCAAACCTGTTTTCTATTTCTTCATGGATTTGCCCCACCTCATCTGTATTCTCACACAAACTCAAACGGCGGTATAAATCCAACCTCAAACTATCGCTTGCAATGAGTTCAGGGTTTAAAAAAGCGCTCACGCTCAATTGGATTTCTACGCTCTTTTCAAGCCTTTTTTTCCCCCCACTCAATTCATAAATCGCGTCTTCAAGCATGCGCGTATAGAGCGCATAACCGATATTTTTAATATGCCCGCTCTGATCTTGCCCGAGCAAATTCCCGCCCCCCCTGATTTCTAAATCATGATAAGCGATACTCTCCCCGCTGCCTAAATACGAATTTTTTTCCAAAGCGAGCAAGCGTTTTAGGGCTTGTTCATTCAAACTTTTTTGATCTTCTATAAGGAAATAGCAAAAGCCTTCTTTTTTACCCCTCCCCACACGCCCTCTCAATTGGTGCAAATCAGCCAGCCCAAAATTCTGCGCGTTATCTATAATGATCGTGTTAGCGTTAGGCAAATGAATCCCTGATTCCACAATAGAAGTGCATAATAAAACCTGATAGTTTCCCTTAGCAAACTCTAGCATGGTTTCTTCGCTCTCATTTGCGTTAATTTGGGAATGCAAAATAGCGATTTTGAGTTTAGGGATTAACTCTTCTAGCTTGGTTTTGACTTTTGAAATGCTAGCGATGTGGTTATGGATGTAAAAAATTTGCCCGTTACGGCGTAATTCTCTATGAATAATCTCTTTTAAGAGTTCGTCGTTCTTTTCTTTCAAAAAAGTGCGGCTGGGCTTTCTGTCTGTGGGCGGGATTTTTAAAGAACTAATGCCTTTAATTTGAGAGAGCGCCATGTTTAAAGTGCGCGGGATAGGCGTAGCGGACATGCTTAAAAAATGCACGCTTTTACTCAATTCTTTTAAAGCTTCTTTTTGTTTCACGCCAAATTTATGCTCTTCATCCACCACCACTAAACCCAAGTTTTTAAATTTCGAGCCCAAAATCGCATGCGTGCCTACAAGAACATCAATCAGCCCTAATTCCACCGCCTTTAAAAGCTTGTTTTTTTCGCTCGCATACCTGTCCAAACGAGCCACTTTAACGCCAAAATTTTCAAAACGCGCCCTTAAAGTCTCAAAATGCTGGTGCGCCAATAAAGTAGTAGGCACGACTAGAGCGCTTTGAAAGCCGTTCAAAAACGCGCAAAAAATCGCATGCATCGCCACTTCTGTTTTCCCAAAACCCACATCCCCACTCAATAATCTGTCCATCACTCTCTTAGAGCTTAAATCCTTTGAAATTTCAGCGATGGCTTTTTCTTGATCGCTTGTGTATTCAAACCCCGCATGCGATTTAAAGACTTCCAACTCCGCTAAATGCGTATCCATCTTTTTACCCAAGATCAAATTGCGTTCAGCCGCTAATTCAATGATCTTGCTTGCAATCTCTAAAAGCTTAGTTTTAACTTTAGCTTTCAGTTTGAGGAAACTCCCTTTCCCTAGCCGGTCTTTAATTGGCACGCTATCGCTTTGCGCCACATAGCGAGCGATTAGATGCAAATTTTCTACCGGTAATAGCAGTTTATCTTCGCCCCAATAAGCGATTTCTAAAAAATCCCTCTTGCTCCCTAAAACGCTGTGTTGGACTAATTGAGAAAACACGCCCACCCCGTAATCATCATGCACCACCCATTCGCCCGCATTCAATTCATTCAAAGCGAGCTTGGATTTTTGGCGTTTTTTCTTCCTTTCAAAGGAATTGAGCGAAATAAAAATCCCATCAGGGGTTTTAAAATTTAACACAAAGGGGGCAATGACGCATTCCATATGGCTTTTTTCAAGCGCGCTTATCGCATTGTCTAAAATCGTTTTATTAGGGGCTAGGAGCGTGATTTTACGATTTGAATGCAAAGCTATAAAGCTCTCTAGGGCATGCGCATGGATTTCTAAATCTTCATAGCCTTGCGGGTTTTCTAAAACCTTTAAAAATTTGAAACGCTCATTATCCAATTCGTTTAAGCTCGCTAATTCTTGAATTTCTTCTAAAGCTTTAGGGCTTATAACGCTTTTATAGGCATGCAACAAATCGTTTGCTTTTTCCCCTAAAAACCACAAACCAAAACTGGTTAAATCTTTAGAAAAGCTATTTAATGGGCTTTGCTCCACTTTGGTTTTCAGATCCTTATAAGATTGTTCGTTTAAACTAAAAAGCGTGGGGGGGATTTCAATTTCTAACAAATCTTCTTTGAGGCTCATTTGAGTGGTGGGGTCAAACTCCTTAATGCCCTCACACTCCGTGTCAAAAAAACTCAAGCGATACGCTTTAGAATTGGGCGCATAAATATCCACAATATCCCCCCTAAAGCTCGCTTCGCCTTCCACTTCCACTAAGTCTAAAATTTCATAACCATAATAAAAAAGCTTGTCTTTTAAATCTTTAAGGTTATATTTTTCTAAAAGAGTGATTTTAAAGCTTTCTAAAAGTTCTTTTTTAGGCAAAGGGTGCAATAACGCGCTAATAGGGGCAATAATGATCGCTTCTTGCTTGTTTTCTAAGGCTTGATAAAACTCCCTTAAACCCCCTAAAAGCTGTAAAAATTCTTCAAAAAACGAACGCAAATCGTCGTTTTTTTTAGCCCTAAACTCCGGGAAAAGAATGGCTTTGGTATTTGGCCTAAAATAGCTTATGACTTCTTTAGCGAGCTCGGACTCTTTAAAATCCTTACAAGCGAGTATTTGATAATCAAAGCCTTTGTTTAAGGCTCTATAAAGGCTAGATTGGATCATTCCCTATTTATTTTCAATTTTCTTTTCTTGCTCATTGATCAACAACGCCCCCCCTTGAAGGTTTTTAGGGTGCGTTTCCCCAATCAAAATCCCCTTTCTTTCCACCACAAGCTCTTGGCTAGAGATTTTACCATCAAGGCGTCCTAAAGGCATGATTTCTACCACTTCCGCTTCCACCGTGCCAGTAAATTTGCCACTGACCACTAATTTATTAGCGAAAATCTCACCCACTACCGCTCCGGTTTGCCCGATCACCACCGTGCTTTTAGAATGCACCACCCCTTCTAATTCGCCATCTATATGCAAATGGCAATCCAAATGAAGCTCCCCCTTTATTTTTGTGCCTTGAGCGATGATAGTCGCTGGTCCTGTTTTTGCATTAGCCGATTTATTATTGTTATCAAAGATTGCCATCTGATGCTCCTTTCTTTATTGAAAACTTCTTCAAAATCCCTCATGTTCCATTTAGTGAAACTCATGGGGTTTATGGGCTGATTTAAAAAACGCACTTCATAATGCAAATGCGGCCCTGTGCTCATCCCTGTATTACCACTATACCCAATCAACTGCCCTTTTTTGACAAATTCGCCCGTTTTTACGATGATTTTATTCAAATGGGCGTAGTAGGTTTTAAAACCAAAAGGGTGGAAAACTTTAATCAAATTCCCATACCCCCCATTCCACCCCATACTCGCTAACCCCACTACCCCGCTTGCACTCGCATACACAGGGGTGTTAATAGCGGTGCTTAAGTCAAGCCCGGTATGGTTGTGCAACACATGCAAAATAGGGTGGATTCTTTTATTAAAGGCGGCTGAAACGCGCCGATAGGATTCTAGCGGGTAGTCATTAGGGATAAGGCGCATGATAAAGCTTTTTTGAAGCCCAGTAATCCCAGCGACATCTAAGCGGCTAGAAAAATTGCCCTCTTCTTTTTCTTCAGGCCTATTCACTCCCACCACTTCTTCTAAATCGTTGATGCGCTCCCCTGAAAGTTGCAAATCGTCTAAAAATTCATCCATTTGCAAAGAAAGTTTTTCATTCGTCTCTCTTTTTTTCTCAAATTCCTTAGTGATTAAAGCATGCTGCTTGTCAATGTTTTTAATCTCTTTATTTAAAACCAGTAGCGAAATGCCTAAAAACAATAAAGATCCCACAACGCTCAAAAGCGCATACAAGCCAATTTGACGGAATAAGATATGAACATTAATATAACGGCTCCCTTTAGAGTCCGTAACCATCACAATCAAACGCCTATCCAAAAACACTAAAATCCTTACTGGCCTATGAGCGCATCTTTATCCACATGCTCTTGGAGCTGGACAATGTCTTCTAAAACCCAAAACAAATTCTTCCATTCAATAAATTTATTTTCTTCTAAAGCGCTTTGAAAATGATCTAAATCCCATGCTAGAAATTTTTGCGCGTCTAAAATTTTACCCAAAAAGCGCACTTCATAATGCAATTTTTCGCCGCCGCTATTACCGCTCTTCCCGCTATAGCCAATCAACTGCCCTTTTTGGATAAAGCTTTTGGGCTGCACATTGACATGATCTAAATGCGTGTAAATGGAGCTAAAACCAAACGCATGTTCAATGCGCACCAAGTTCCCATACCCCACATTAGAATTGGTCTTCACAAAATCCACAATCCCATCAGCGCTCGCATAAACAGGCGTGTTCAATGGCGCGATAAAATCAATCCCGGATTCAACGCCCTTAATTTTTTTAATGGGGTGGTTCCTTTCTTTGGTGGGTTTGATAGCGCTATAAGTTTTCAAGGGCATGCCATTAGGAATGAGCATGAGCGCTAAATGTTTTTGGGCCAAATTCAAATTTTCTAAATCCACTTCATCATAAAGATGCACGCCCCCATTAGCCCCTCTTTTGACTTCAATCAAGGATTCTATCGTGCGAATCTTTTGCCCCACAACAAAGAGCTCTTCTCGCTTGTTTTTAATCTCTTTTGTTAAAGTGTAATTTTTTTGATACAAATCCCTAAAATCCCTTAAAACCGCATTCCTTTGTGCTGTCATCGTATCCATTTTAGCGATTAAAAATTTTAAAAACCCCACGCCAAGCCCCACGATCAACAAAAAAATAACAACAGAAATGATGAGGTTGCGTTTTAAATTTTTAGAAAATTTGAGCTGTTTAGAGCCTGATTCATCAATGATGGTGATCATGAGCTGGTTTTGTGGCATCAATCCCTCTTCTTTTGATAGCGCTTATAAAAAGCGTTGGCTACCAGAAATGAGCCATACACCAAATAATTTTCATTTTCTTTCAAATCTTCAAACAAAGCGTATTCTAACCCTAAAGTTTCTAAAATCCCTTTAAGCTTTTCTAACTTGATAACCCTTTCTTGATGCAATTCTAAAATCAAAACCTTTTTAACCACAGGCTTTAAAATTTCTAGCACCAAAAAAGCGTCCTTATCTTGATAGCAATTATAAATTAAAATGACTTTAGCGTTAAAAATGCGTTTGATTTCTTCTTTTAAGGCTTTGGCGCTATGGGGGTTATGCCCGACATCTATTAAGATATTAGGGCTTAAAAGCTCGCAACGGCCGATTAAATCCAAGGGCTTTAGGTTTTTTAAAACTTCTTGTTCTTTGCATGGCATAAGCGTTTCAAACGCTTTTAGAGCCACTTCTAAATTCATCGCTAAAAAATGGGCTAAATGGTGGCGTTCAATATAATCCCTGACTCCTTTTGAAATTTCATTTTGGACTAAAATCAATTTTGCGTGTTTTTCTTTGGCGATTTTTTGAGCCACATTTAAAACCAGTTCTTGTTGGGGAGCGATGATGTTAAGAGAGCCCATCGCTTTTAATTTAGTTTGCGCAATGCTTTCTAAACTATCCCCTAAAAATTCCTTATGGTCATAATCAATGGGGGTGAAAACGCTTAGAGTTTTTTCTAAAGCGTTCGTGCTGTCAAACTCCCCTCCAAGCCCTGCTTCTAAAACCAAATAATCGCAATCTTTAGCGAGCATGACGGCCAGTAAGGTAGCGTATTCAAAATACGAGCAAGCGCTGCTGAAAGCGTGTGATTGCAATTGCTGGTGGGCGTTTTCTAAAACGCTTTCTTTAACAACAGAACCATTCAAAAAAAAGCGCTCCCTAAATTCAAAAACATGAGGGGAGGTGAAATGCAACACCTTAAAATTTTGATCGGCTAATAAAAGGGTTAAAAACCGCCCCGTGCTGCCCTTGCCATTAGTCCCTACCACATGAATGACTTTCGCTTGAATCTCAAAAAAAGCGTTTTTAAAATCTTTATAAATTTGAATGAAACGGCTAGGGTCAAACTTGTGGTATTCTTTAGGCTTTGTTTCTAAAAACGCCTTTAATCCATGGCTATTTTTCATTATTGAATTTCCCCTCATAAGCGATTTGAGCCACAAATTTAGTCAAAGTTTGTTCCACAGCCTGATTGA
This sequence comes from Helicobacter pylori Shi112, assembly GCF_000277405.1. NCBI lineage: Bacteria > Pseudomonadati > Campylobacterota > Epsilonproteobacteria > Campylobacterales > Helicobacteraceae > Helicobacter > Helicobacter pylori. Next base: position 1,624,704 of record NC_017741.1, on the reverse strand, counting down.
TAGCATAATAGCGGTTTTGGTAGGTATTAAGGGGGTCTTGCAAATTCACAGCGTAATTATAATACCCGCTATCTTGAAAAGTCTTTTGTGTGCCTCTCTTATTATCGTAGGTGTAATTCACAGACACGGTTGCGCGATAGAAAGTCGTAAAGCCCTCTTTATTTTGCGTGATACTCGTATCGGTTACATTCGTGATTTCTATAATAATGATAGAATCCGCATCCTTTTCACTCGCTAAGCGGCTTTGGAAGCGTTGCACGACTAAACGATTCATCAAATCCTTAAACTCTACAGAGTTTTCAGGGTTAGGCAAATTCACAATGAGTTTCACGTATATGCTATCGCCTAAAGCGTTTTGAGCGTAAGCGGCGATGGGCTTATACCCACAGCCCTTGAACAAAAATAACAAAATAAAAAAAAGTAAAGCCCTCATGCGATAACAAAATTAACAAGCTTATTAGGCACATAAATTTCTTTTTTAACGCTCGCATTTTCTAAATATTTCTCTAATTCTTTTTTAGCCAAAATAATGATTTCTTCTTTATCGGCGTTAATATTGACTTTCAATTCCGCGCGCCTTTTGCCATTAATGGTAAGCCCTAAAGTCATAAAGTCTTCCACAAAAGCGCTTTCATCGATCGCTATAGGCTTAAAATTCTCTCTTTTAAAAAGCCTCTCGCTCAACTCCCATGCCGTGTGCGGGATAATAGGCTCTAAAATTTGCAACAACACAAAATAACCCTCGCATAAAATCCGCTCATTATTTTGCGCGCTCAAAGCGTTTAAAGCCTCCATGCAACTTGCGATCAAAGTGTTAAACGAGTAAGCGCTTTCAGCCTTATTGAAAATTTCATGCGATTTTTTTAACGCTTCATAGACTTTTTTACGCCCTAATTTTTCCGCTTCATTCAGGCTGACTTCTTTAAATTCAGGCTTAGAAGTAGTGGGGTTAATAGCGCTCGCTTTGTCGTATAAGCGCTTGATGAACCGGTGCGCGCCTTCTAAAGCGTTGTCATTCCATTCTAACTCTTTAGCCGGTGGGGCAGCAAAAAGGATAAAAAGCCTCGCCGCATCGGCCCCGTATTTTTTAAGTATCTCTTTAGGGCTAACGACATTGCCTTTAGATTTGCTCATCTTAGCGCCATCTTTTAAAACCATGCCTTGAGTGATAAGCTGTTTAAAAGGCTCATCTAAATTAAGATAGCCCAAATCCCTTAAAGCCTTAGTGAAAAAGCGCGCGTATAACAAGTGCAAAATCGCATGTTCAATGCCGCCAATGTAAGTGTCCACTGGCATGAAATACTTCAAGTAATTTTGATCAAACGCTTGATTTTCACGCTGATTTTTGGGCGTGGTGTAGCGCAAGAAATACCAACTAGATTGGATGAAAGTATCCATGGTGTCTGTTTCTCTTAAAGCGTTTTTGTGGCATTTAGGGCATTGAGCGAATTTCCAACTCGCATGCTTTTCTAACGGATTGCCCTCCCCGTCAATTACAATGTCTTCAGGTAAAGTTACCGGCAGTTGGGTTTCAGGCACAATCCCGCAATGTTTGCAATGAATCATGGGAATTGGCGCTCCCCAATACCTTTGGCGGCTCACTCCCCAATCTTGCAAGCGGTAGTTGATCACCCTTTTACCGAGGTTTTCTTTTTCAAAATAAGCGATGATTTTTTCTCTGGCCACTGAGCTAGAAAGATCGCTCCACTCCCCGCTATTTTTTAAAACCTCTTCTTTGGTGTGAGGCAAATTTTGAGAGCTTTGAGTGATCACTTTAATAGGGATATGATAAAGATTAGCGAATTCAAAATCCCTTTCATCGCAGGCTGGCACGCCCATTAACGCCCCAGAGCCATAATTAGCTAGGGCGAAATTAGCCACCCAAACAGGGATTTTTTGCTTTGTTAAAGGGTGGATAGCGTAAATGCCTAAAAACACCCCTTTTTTCTCTAAAGCTCTTTCTCTTTGAGTCGTGTTTAAAATCGCTTTAATGATCTTTGAATCTTCTTGGCTCACTTGCTTAATGGCATGCTCTACTAAAGGGTGTTCTGGGGCGATGGCGATGTAAGTTACGCCATAAATGGTGTCCGCTCTTGTGGTAAAAACTTCAATTTCTTGAATGCCATTGCAAGCCTTCAAGCACTCATCAGCGATTTTAAAACCAAATTGCAACCCGCTAGATTTCCCTATCCAGTTTTTTTGCATAATTAGGACTTGAGAAGGCCAATGGTTTTCTAAAGCCTCTAAGTCTTTGAGCAATTCTTCAGCGTAATTTGTGATCTTCAAATAATATTGATAGAGTTCTTTTTGAATAACTTCTGTATCGCAACGCCAACACCTCCCATCAATGACTTGCTCATTAGCTAAAACGGTTTTATCGTTAGGGCACCAATTGAGCATGGCTTTCTTGCGATAGACTAGCCCCTTTTCCCACAAGTCAATGAAAAATTGCTGTTCAAATTTCGTGTAATCCGGATCTGAAGTGGCAAATTCCCTATTTTTAGAAAAAGAAAACCCTAAAGTTTCAAACTCTTTTTGCATGTTTTCAATGTTTTCATAAGTCCAGGTTTTAGGGTGGATACCATGCTTAATGGCCGCATTTTCTGCAGGCATCCCAAAAGAATCAAACCCCATAGGGTGTAACACATTATAATGGTGTAAACGATAATAACGCGCCAAAGCGTCGCCAATGGTGTAATTGCGCACATGCCCCATGTGGATTTCCCCACTAGGATAAGGCAGCATGCTCAAAATGTATTTTTTAGGGAGGTTAAAATCGTCTTTAGGCTCAAAACTCTTATTTTTCCACCAAAATTCTTGCCATTTTTTTTCTATATTGATAAAATCCATCGTTACCCCTTAATCCGTTTCGCTCGTTACAACGCTTTCAATCAACAAAAAGATAAGACTGAAAGCGTTGCTAATCAACGCCCCAATCATGAGCATGTAAGCGCTAACCAAATTATTTAAGATCTGTAAAAACACAAACGCCGGTATGAGGTGCAACACGGTAGCTAAAGAGCTCGCTAACAGCTCTGAAGCGAAACGCTTACACACCCCAATTTTAAGCGTAACAGAAATAAGATTTAAAGCCAACGCTACAAACAACACCACCGTGTTAGGCTCATACAAAAACCCTGCAATGGTGGTTAAAGAAATAAGGCTAAACAGCACATGAATGACCCGACCCCAATCCATAGAAACTCCTTAAACTTGACCGCCCTCATACAAACGGCGCATTTTTTCTTTCTCTTGAGCTTTTTTGATTTTTCTAGCCTCATTCTCATAGTATTTATCCATATCAAAGCCCAACAATAACGCTACTTTAGGGGCGATGAAAATAGAACTATAAGTCCCTACAATCGTGCCTATTAGCATTGGCAATGAAAAGCCAATAATGATCTTGCTCCCAAACACGCACAAAATCAACACCACAAAAAACACGGTTAAAGAAGTTAGAAGCGTGCGCGTGAGCGTGCTAGAGATGGCTTCATTAATGGCTTGAATGGCATTTTTAGTTTTTTGAGAGAGCATCTCTTCTCTGATCCTGTCAAAAATAATGATCGTATCATTAATGGAATACCCAATCAAGGTGAGTAAAGCCGCAATCACTTCCAAATTCATATCAATCTTAAAAACAATCACTGAGCTTGCCACTAAAATCACATCATGCACAAGCGCAACGACGCTCGCTAAAGCAAAACGCCATTCATAGCGGAAACTCACATAAACCATGATCGCCATTAACGCTAAAATCAGCGACAAAATGCCCTTTTCTTTCAATTCGCTCCCCACTCTAGGACCCACGGTGTCAAATTTACGGATTTCAAAATCGCCACTGGGTTTTAAAATATTAGCCACGATAGCGTTCAGATCTTCATTTTCAGCCGTTTCTACAAAAGGGAATTTAATTAACATTTCTTCTTTAGAGCCAAATTCGCTCACTTGCACGCCTTTGAAGCGAGCTTCTTTTTCAAAAAGATCGCGCACTTCTTTAATGGGAGCGTTTTGGGTGTAGCGCACTTGCACCAAACTCCCCCCCGCAAAATCAATCCCTAAAGAAAACCCCTTAAAAAACAAAAGCCCCAACGCTAAAAGCGCTAAGATCGCTGAAACAACCACCCCATAATTGGAATAACGCATGAAGTTTAAGATTCTAGTTTGTTTGAACAATTCCATAAAAACTCCTAAGCTCTTTTATTCACGCCAAACCAAAAATAAAGGCTTTTTGTTTGGGTGAGTTTAGGTAAAAGGGCGTGATAAATCCCTTGCGTGCCTACAATAGCGGTGATAATAGAGGCTAAAATCCCAATGCCTGTGGTTAGGGCAAAGCCTTTAATCGCTCCTGTGCCATAAGCGTATAATAACACTGAAGCGATCAAGGAAGTGATATTAGAATCAAAAATCGCCCGGCTCGCATTGATATAGCCTAAATGGATCGCCTTAGCGATGCCTTCATTCTCTCTTAAAACCTCTCTAATGCGTTCGTTGATAATGATATTAGCATCCACAGCAATCCCCACGGTTAAAACAATCCCCGCCATTCCCGGTAAAGTCAGCGTCGCTCCAAAAATCGCCATGACCGCCAGAATCAAAAAAAGATTGACCACTAACGCCAAACAAGCGATCACCCCCGCCATGGAGTAATAAAGCACCATAAAGCCCATCACCAAAATAAAGCCCCCAACTAGAGCGATGATGGAAGTTTTAATGCTGTCTTTCCCTAAACTCGGGCCTATAATCCTTTTTTCTAAAACCTGAATGGGAGCGCTCATCGCCCCACTCCTTAAAGCGATCGCTAAATCGCTCGCTTGAGCCACGCTAAAATTCCCGCTAATTTGCCCGCTCCCCCCGCCAATACGCTCCCTAATCACCGGGGCTGAATAGACCTTATTGTCTAAAACAATCGCCATACGTTTGCCCACATTCGCGCCTGAGAAATCCCCAAAAATCTTAGCCCCTTGCGCATCTAGCGTGAAGCTCACCACCGGCTGGTTGTTTTGATCATACACCACTTTCGCATCTGTAAGCATTTCGCCATCTAAAATGGGGATCGCTTTGAGCAAGATTTTACCCCCCATTTCCACATCCGATAACAACACGCTGCCTAATTTTTGAGCCTCTAAATCCGTCATTTTCATCGCATCTTTATTGTGTTCTTCATCCACTGCCATCATCTGCAAATGAGCGGATCGAGAGATCAACTCTTTAGCGCGCCTTTCTTCTTCTAGAGTCTTAATACCGGGCAATTGCACCGAAATTTCTTCTTTACCCTGCTGAATGACTACAGGCTCTGCCAAACCAAATTGATCCAAGCGGTTACGAATGATCCCTATCACTTGCAAAATCGTGTTTTTACGCAATTCCTCTTGCTCTAAAGGGGTGAGCTTCACGCTATAAAATTCCGCTTCTTTTTTGATTTCAAACTGGCTATGACCTTGCAATTCCACTAAAAGCGCGTCTAATTTTTTCGCTTCATCTTCATCTAAAAGCTCAAAACTGATCCCTTCTAGGCTGGATTTAATGTCTTTAAGCAAGATATTTTGCTTTTTAGCGTTGTATTCTAAAGCGGACGCCAAGCTTAAATACTTGTTTTTTAAAGCCTCATCGGTTTGCACCCCTAAAAGCATGTTTAACCCCCCCCTTAAATCCAAGCCTAAAGTGATTTTAGGGCCTTTAGTCTCTAGCAAAGAAGGCACAGAAAACCCTACCCCTAAAAGAAGCGCACAAATAAAAACGATTAAGCGAGAGTTAAAAAGTTTCATTAGTTGTTATTTTGTGCCACTTCTTCGTCTAATTTGAACGCTATATAGTTTTTAGAAAGTTTAGCGGTGGTGTCATCATTGAGTTTCACGCTAAAAAAATTCGCTTCCGCTTTAAGCACCTCAACAATCAACCCGCCTTGAGTGACAATTTTATCGCCCTTAGTCAAGCCCTCTATCATTTCTTTGTGCTTTTTTTGTTGCTGGCGTTGCGGGCGAACAATCAAAAAATAAAAAATAAGAAACAGCACCACAAGGGGTAAAAGCGTCGTTAGAATGTCTTTAGTTTGTCCCATTTAATTCCCTTAAAAGATGTTTTAATCTCAAATTATAGCATTTTTAGCTATTTCTTTAAAGCCGCTCTTTGGTTTAATAAAAATAAATACAAAGCCCCTATGATCCCAGAAATCAAAGATCCTAGTAAAATCGCAATTTTTGCCACTTCCATAGCGTCCTTATGCTCGCTCGTGAAAGCCAGATTAGAAATAAACATAGACATGGTAAAGCCAATCCCTGCTAAAAGCCCAGCCCCCAAAATGTGCCACCAGCTGATGCCTTTAGGGCGCGCAGTGATTTTAAGCTTTTCGCTTATAAAAGTAATGAGGAAAATCCCTAAAGGCTTGCCCAAACAAAGCCCTAAAATAACCCCTAAAAGCACCTTATCCACTTCTAAATTGATGCTAGAATCAACGCTCACCCCAGCGTTTGCAAACGCAAACAAGGGCATGATGAAATACCCGCTAATGGGGGCTAAAAAATGCTCCAATCTTTCTAAGGGGCTTTGTAAAGCGCTCGCTTTTTCTTCAATAGAATGCAAGATTTCTTGCTGCTCTTTGGTCAAAAGCGCTCCTGAACTCGTTTCTGCGTATCGCTTGCCCAGTTCTAAAAGCTCTACATTTTTAGAATCTTTAGGGATCTTCACCGGTATCATAAAAGCTAGAATCACTGCAGCAATGGTCGCATGGATACCGCTCTCATGCACGCAAAACCAAAGCAACACCCCTAAAAGCAAGTAAGGGATAAGCGAGCGCATATTCAAGCGGTTTAATACAGCTAAAACAAGAACCACCCCTAAAGCCCCTAAAAGCCATGCGAATTTTAAATTCGTGGTATAAAAGAGCGCGATCACCACAATAGCCCCCAAGTCATCAGCCACCGCTAGAGTGATTAAAAAAACCTTTAAGGCGGTTGGCACCCTCTTGCCTAAAAGCATGATCACGCCTAAAGCGAATGCAATATCTGTCGCCATAGGGATCCCAAAACCATGCTGAGAAGGCGTGTCAGCGTTAAGAAAAAAATAAATCAATCCTGGGGCTATCATGCCCCCTATGGCCGCAATCACAGGAAAAGAAGCTTTTTTGAAACTGGATAGCTCCCCAAACAACAATTCTCGCTTGATCTCCAAGCCTATCATCAAAAAGAATAACGCCATTAAAACATCATCAATCCAGTTGTGCAAACTAAAGCCGATGAAAAAATCCCCTATTTGAAACCCAAAAGGAGTGTGCCATAGCGCAAAATAACTTTCTTTTAAAAACGAATTAGCCACCACCATCGCCAAAACAGCGTTTAAAAAGAGGAAAATCCCTCCAAAAGACTCGCTTTTAATAAAGTTTTTAAGCGTTACACTGAGCGCGTTTTCTGTTTTTTTGATATTCATAGACAACCTTAAAATTTTTAATTTCAAACCCATAATTTTTCAAGCAGTCTTTTATGAGCGTAAATAATGCCTGCTTGTATCTTAAAATGGGGGGCTTGAGTTTGCAAAAACGCAGCGTAATGAGAAACTTGCGCCTTATGGCTTTGCTGGTAATTTTGAGAGCTTTTATAATCTAAAACATACAAATTTTGCCCCTTATCCCACAATAAAACATCAATCCTAGACACAACCCCTTCAAATAAAAAAGCCACTTCGCCCCTTAGGGCCAAATTTTTAAAAAGAGCTTGTATCTTTGCATCGTTTTCAAAAAGCTCTAAACTTTCTTCTAACGCTTGGTAATCCAAACCATAAAAACCATGATGGTAGTTTAAGTATTCTAAAACGCTTTTTTTAGGAATATTATAAGCGTATTGGTATTCCAATCCCTTGTGCAAGGCGATACCAAAATTGATCGCTTCCTGGTCGTTATTCTTTTCATAATCGCTAGGCTCTTCTTCTATCTCTTGGACTTGCTCGCCATAGGCATGGGGCTTGATTACAACGCTTGCAATTAAAGGCTCTTTTTGAGAAGAAATAACCGGCGCGATTTCTCCCTCTTCTAAAGGCAAAAGATCCAATTTTTCGCGCATTCCTTTTTTGTCTTTAGCCACGACAATCAGCCCTAACTCAGCCCTAGTGAATGCGACATAATACACATTGGTTTCTTCATGATCTTTAGCCGCTTCTTCTTTATCTAAAGCCCTAGCGTAATCTTTATCCACCATCTCACGATTTTTCATTCTGTAATAAAGGCGAAGAAGCTCTGTGCCATCATATTCTTCAAGGAATTGATTGGAGCTATTTGATTTAGGCTTGCCCAAGCGTTCGCACACGATCACATAAGGGAATTGCATGCCTTTAGATTTATGGATGGTCATGATTTGAGCGCCTTTTGCATTGAAAGAAGCGATCTCTTTAGCCTCTAATTTTTCTAAAAATTCATTCGCGTCTTCGCACCCAACCGCCAACTCCAAGCAGATTTGCGCGCACTCTCCATAAAGCTCAAACAATTCCATCACCTTCCACACAAAGCCTGCCACACTCTCTTTTTTAGGGTTGAAACCAGCTAAAGCGATGGCATCATCATGCAAGTATCCAGCGAGTTTTAAAACGCTGTGCTTATAAAAGGGCTTGTAAGGTTCTTCAGCTAGAGCGTATTCTAAAGCGTTCTTAATGATTTTAGATTCCACAAATTGAGACAATTTAGCGCTAGATTCCGTGCTTGGGCGAATCGCACTCAAATTCTCTTGCAAATAATTTTTGATTTCTAAAGCGTCGTCATTAGTGGCGCATAAAAGGGTAATGTCTTTAGGATCAATGCGGTGCTCTAAAAGGTTTTTAGCTTCTTGCAAGATTTGTTTTAATAACAATTCTCTTTCATCAGCCACTAAAGAGACTTTAACATAGCCGTCTCTAGCATGTTTGTTGCTGGAAGCTTTAGGGTATTTTTGCTCCAAATAAGCGGTGGGGGAATTTTGATAAGCCTTTTTAAAAATGGTATTCACATAATTAATGATCAAAGGCGAACTGCGGTGGTTGAATTGTAAATTATCGTGGTAAAAATCCTTAGAAACGCTTTCAAACAAGGAGCTAAAACTCCCCCTAAAGCCATAAATGCTCTGCTTGACATCGCCCACAAAAAACACGCTCCTGTGCCATTTAGCTTGCCCTATCCCGGCTTTAATCTCATCAATAAAAGGGGCTAAAATCTTATAATCGTTCAAGCTCGTGTCTTGAAATTCATCAATCAAAATGTGCGCGATCCTGCTGTCCAATCTGAAATAAAAAAACTCCGCCGGCATTTCTTCATAGCCATTCAATAAGGCATGGACTTTATCTTTAATCGCATCAAAATCCAGGGCTTGGATTTTAGAAGTGGCTTTATCATAAAGCTGGATGAATTTAGGGAATTTTTTAAACAATGCGCTTTCTTTGGCTTCATAATAGCGTTTTAGATCGTTTTCAATCTCTTCGCATTCGCTCTCTAAAGTGGGGATTTCATCTTTGAGTTTTTTGAAATGGCGGTATTCGCTCTTTTTTTCAAGCCAGGTTAAAGAGCTGTTTAAAAACCCCCTAAAATCATCGCATTTAATGGCTGTTTTAGCCATATCTGACGCTGTTTCTACGCTTTGAATTTGTTGGTTCAAGCTTCTTAATTTTTCTAAAAAACCCTTTTCATCAAATGCAGGCTCTTTCTTATTGGGATCAAATAAATAGAGCTTGTTTTTTAAAAAACGCAACCGCTCTAAAATAGAATCGCTTGTGTAATTATCATGGCTTAAGCATTGAGTGATAAAAACGCTCAATTCCTCAAGCTGTTTATTATTTAAAGCGCTCAAAAAACTCGCATTGAGCTGTTGCTGGTGCGCTTTTGTGTCTTCATTGACTTCAAAATTCGCGCTCAACCCCACAAACCAACAAAATTTCCTTAAAATGCTTTGGAAAAACGCATCAATGGTGCTGATTCTCATTTCGGCGTTTAAAAAGCGTTGGTAGATTTCTTGAGCGCTATTTTGCACGAAACTAGGGTTTAAGTGGTATTTTTCTTCTAATTCTTTTAGGATATTTTGGGATTTTTCTTTTTCTTTTTCATCTTCAAGGTTTTCTTTTTGCAAGATTTTTAAATAGTCTAAAATGCGCTCTTTCATTTCGGCGGTGGCCTTTTTAGTGAAAGTGAGCGTTAAAATCTCGCTAGGATTAGCCCCCTTAAACAACAGGGCCAAAAACCGCACGCTCAAAGCGAAAGTCTTCCCGCTTCCTGCTGAAGCCTTTAAAGCCATGCATTGTCTTTGTGTATCCATTAGATCTATCCTAAAAATTCTATTTTGCCTTTATTATAACCTAAAAGCCTTTTTTACTTAAGCTAAAAAACCCTAATCTTTTGCTATAATCGTAGGGTTTTGTCGTTTTTCTATCATTTTATAGGAATCAAAGGCAAAGACAGCGTCAAATTCACACATGCTAATCCTTGATTTAGGTGTTCTTAAGAAATTTAAGAATCAGATGAGCATGGAGGAAGAGAACCAAAATAACTTTAAGGAGAATATTCTCATGGTAACCATGAAAGATTTATTAGAATGCGGTGTGCATTTTGGACACCAAACAAGGCGTTGGAATCCTAAAACCAAGAAATTCATTTTTGGCGTTAGGAAAAATATCCATATTATTGATCTGCAAAAAACTTTGCGCTATTTTAGATACACTTATAATATCGTGCGCGATGCGAGCGCTCAAGGCAAGAGCATCATGTTTGTAGGCACTAAAAAACAAGCCAATGAAACTTTGAAAGAATTTGCTGAAAGCATTCAAGTCCCTTATGTCAATTACCGCTGGCTTGGTGGCATGCTGACTAATTTTAGCACCATTAGAAAATCGGTGAGGAAATTAGAAATCATTGAAGAAATGGAAAATAGCGGTCAAATTGATTTATTGACTAAAAAAGAAAAGCTCATGATTTTAAGGAAAAAAGAAAAGCTGGATAAATATCTTGGCGGGGTGCGCCACATGAAAAAAATCCCTGATATGATTTTTGTGATTGATGTGGCTAAAGAAAAAATCGCTGTCGCTGAAGCCAGAAAACTCCACATCCCTATCGTGGCTCCCTTAGACACTAACTGCGATCCTGATTTAGTGGATTACCCCATTCCTGGAAATGACGATGCGATCCGCTCTATTAGGCTATTTTGTAAAGAAATGAGCGAAGCGATTTTAGAGGGGCGAGAACTCATGCAAGAAGAAATCGTCCATGCGGATGAAAATAGCGAAGAGATAGAATATGTGAGTAATGAAGAAAAAGAAGAAATGCTCGCTGAAATCCAAAAAGAAATCACTCAAGGAGCCGAATAATGTCAGGAATTAGCGCCCAATTAGTCAAAAAATTAAGGGATTTAACCGATGCGGGCATGATGGATTGCAAAAAAGCCCTTGTAGAAGTGGCTGGGGATTTGCAAAAGGCTATTGATTTCTTGCGCGAAAAAGGCTTGAGTAAAGCCGCTAAAAAAGCCGATAGGATCGCTGCTGAGGGCGTAATCGCTTTAGAAGTAGCGCCTGATTTTAAAAGCGCGATGATGGTAGAAATCAATAGCGAAACGGATTTTGTGGCTAAAAATGAGGGCTTTAAGGAATTGGTGAAAAAAACTTTAGAAACGATCAAAGCCCACAATATTCACACCACAGAAGAACTGCTTAAAAGCCCGTTAGACAACAAGCCTTTTGAAGAATATTTGCACTCTCAAATCGCTGTGATTGGTGAAAACATTTTAGTGAGAAAAATCGCTCATTTAAAAGCCCCTAGCTTTCACATCATCAATGGCTATGCGCATTCTAACGCCAGGGTGGGCGTGTTAATCACCATAAAATACGATAATGAGAAAAACGCTCCAAAAGTGGTGGAACTGGCCCGAAACATCGCTATGCATGCCGCAGCGATGAAACCTCAAGTATTAGACAGCAAAGACTTTAGCCTTGATTTTGTCAAAAAAGAAACTTTAGCCTTGATCGCTGAAATTGAAAAAGACAATGAAGAGGCTAAACGCTTGGGCAAACCTTTAAAAAATATTCCTACTTTTGGGAGCCGCATTGAATTGAGCGATGAAGTTTTAGCACACCAAAAAAAAGCTTTTGAAGACGAATTAAAAGTGCAGGGCAAGCCTGAAAAAATCTGGGATAAAATCGTTCCTGGAAAAATGGAAAGATTTATCGCTGATAACACCCTTATTGATCAACGCCTAACCCTTTTAGGGCAATTCTATGTCATGGACGATAAAAAAACTATCGCTCAAGTGGTTGCTGATTGCTCCAAAGAATGGGATGACCATTTAAAAATCACTGAGTATGTGCGTTTTGAATTGGGCGAAGGCATTGAGAAAAAGGCAGAAAATTTTGCTGAAGAAGTGGCTTTGCAAATGAAATAGGGTTTTTTAAGCGCGTTTTTGCGCTTAAAAAACTAACTTTCAATAAACTAACATGCCTTACAGATTAGAAAAAGACTTCCAAGACTTAATTTCTAGCAATAGCAATATTCAAAAAGATATTTGCTCTGTTTTAGAAATGGATTATAAAGATTTTAAGCTGTTAAGAGAGGACACTTATATCAATGGCACTACCGCAGATTTCACGCTTTTTGAAAAAAATAAAGTTAGAGCCATTATAGAGTGTAAAAGCGGAGCTATCGGGGTGATCGAGTATGCGCGTGGTATCGGTCAAATTTTTCAATACGAATATTTTTTTGAAAACCATTTAAGCCTTAAAAATTATGGATTTTGCCAAAATTTTAACAGCGTGTTGGTTTTCCTGAAAGCGTGTTAAAAACAACGATTTTAATGTGGGGCTTTTCAAATACCCTAAAAGCAAGAAAATTTTAGAAATCAATTCGCATAATTTAGCCGTCAGACACATCAATGATAAGAAAAGTTAAGGGAGATAAAACACAGGGATTTTAAGGTAATTTCGCCCTATTATGCGCGTGATATTAGACTTTTTGAAGTGTATTTTTTACTCCAAGTTTTAGCCATTTTTAAAGGATTTTTTTAGGAGAATAAGAATGGAAAAGAAAATAGAGTTAGTTAATAAATGCATGGAGATTTTAAACTATAATCATATAGTAATTTATTACAAGATGAGAATGGTTTTAAAGTTGCTCGCAATATAATGGATTACCACGATAATTTACTAGGGAGAGTAAAATGCCATTTTCCCCTATGCTACTAGCCACCATCAATAACTCTATTGGGAATAAAAATAACCATGTGAGCCTAGAATATCTTATAGATCTTTTTATGAAGAAGAAAACCACTAATTTGAGCAACATTGACAAATACATCATAGGCACGATTCAGCAAGAGGCCCTAGAACAAGAAATAGAGTGGTTTTCACAAGATTATCATATCCCTATGGAAAATATTCAGTATGTTCTATCCATCAATCCCTATCAGTGAGATTAATTTTGTTAAAAATAACTTCCAAACTCAAATAAAAGCCTTAGAACAATTTTATCCTATCATTAAAAATGCTTTGAATTTAGGGCTTAAGCCTAGTATGATTAAGTTTGGCGGTGGCACAGCTTTGAGCATGTATTACTTCCAACATAGACTAAGTTTTGATATTGATTTGTTTGTTAATGACGCTCAATACTTAGGATTTTTTAGCCCTAAGCTATGGATAGATGATTGCAGTCATTTTGACAGCGCTAGATATATAGATCAACACAATCACATAGGTGTAACCAATAAGGACAACATTAAAATAGACATTCTGTTAGATTGCACTAGTAATGAGGGGTATATTGATGATTCTAAAAAGATTTTCTCTTTTGATATTTATGTGGAAAGTCTAGAAAACATTATCGCTAAAAAGATTACTTTTAGAAAAACTGACAATAAAACAAGGGATATTTTTGACATATCAGTGGCTTTACATCATAATGATGGCTTGTTTGATCAGCTCTTAAACGATCAAAAGATAACCAAACAAGACTTACTGATTTTTTAAAATTCTCTAAAAGAGCTAGACAAAAAGCGTTATTGTTTGGAAATAGAAATAGTAGAACCTGTTTCACGCTATAAAGAACTTTCTTCAAACGCTTATGATTTTTTGATAGAAAAAATAGAACAGATTTAATTTACTTGCCACATTTTAGGTTGCCTTATTTGGAAGCGACAGAGAGCCGGATTAAAACAAGTAATTACAAAAACATTAGATCAGCAAGAAATCACGCTCAAAAACGATTTAAAGGCGGACTATGAGTGGATTTAACAGCAGAATTAGCGCGATCCGAACCTTAAAACAACTCGCTATGGCTACCTAACCTAAGCAGCCAAAGAGCGTTATTTTTGACTATATAAACCAACAAAACATCAGGCTTAATGTGGCACTCTCTACAAGGATACCACTCACCTTTTAATATGTGGTCTTTATACTTTGGATCTAGTGGTTTTTGTTGTCTTAATTTTAAAACTACTTCATCAAGTAGCTTATTATCAAAGCCATTTTTGAGATACTTTTTGTAGTCTTTTCTAAACATATTGTGGTATTCAATATCCAGCATGTATCTCTCTTTTTAACTCATTAGTAAGTTCATCTAAACTATCAATTTTTGTAAAATTAGCCCCACTTTCTACATCTCTAATCGCTTGTAAAGTCTCTAGATTTTTAGCCTTTTTCTCATCTTTCTTGGCTTGAGAATATTGCTTTTTAATCTCTCTCATTTGTTTTTTAATTTCTAAAACCTTATTTTGATATTTAACTAATTGTTTTTCTAATTTGCCAAATTCTTTATAAAATTTAACTCCTATTTCTGCATCTTTTAACATCTCATCTCCTTGTATTAAACAATCATTGTAAGCCCATTATATCTAAACTTTAACCAATCCATGCTAAACTAAAATTACTTGTATTTTACAAGAAATAAATGGGTGCAAATATGCTAATGAGTGAGCGTTTTCAAAAATTTCAAGACATTCTGCTCTCTTAAAATGCGGGTGGGCGAAAAGAAGCTTTCAATCTGGTAGTGGTTAGAAAATTCCTTTTTATGCTCATAAGCTTTTCTGATGTAGGGGGCAAACCCAAAAGGGTTTTCTAAATCCTTTAAGGCGTTTTTCAAACTTTCTTCATCTTTATCTAAAGTATCAAAATACTTGAGCAAGACCTCTCTGGTTTCATAACTCAAAATATCTGAGCCTTTAAAAAAAGTGATGTTTGCATTAGCGACTCCATACACATAAATCGCATTGGGTTTAGGCAGGTTTGAATTCCACATGGGGCGAGATGTTTGAAGATTTTTTTCACCCTTATCGTTTTTAGAAAACTTGATTTCAATCCCCACCACATCATCAAAAAGAAAAACTAAAAAATCAGGGTAATTTTGTGAGCCAAAAGGTTGGTATAAAAAATGGCTTGTAAGCTTTGAAAAAGGGTTTTTAAGGGTTTCTGGGTGATTTTTCTCTAAAACTTGCTTTTTGAGTTGGTTAAAAGTGGTTTTGATTTCCTTATTAGGCTTTTCTTCAATATGGCTTAACCCTTCTATTAAATCGCCGTTGATTTCGCTAAAGTGTTTTTTTAATTCATTCCTAAATTTGTTTTCAAACTGCTCTCCTGTGCTAGAACTTGCAAAAAACTTTCTTTTATTGGTAATTTCTTGAAACACTTTTTCAAGCATGCATTTCCTTTAATTTGCAATATTCTTCCACAAAATCATAAGTAGAAAACCCTAAAACTTGCGTGTTTTTGTGAGCAAGTTTGTTGAAATCAATTTTGTGGATAATCCTTAAAGCTTCTTTAGAGTGGGCTTTAATAAAAAAATATTGTCGGTTTTTAATCAGTAAATTTGCATTGGTGATCTTTTCGTTGTAATCATAAAAGCCTTGCCTTACCACCGCAAAATCCCATTGGTATTTTTCTTTGTTGAAATATTTAAGGGTGTGTGGCGTGTTGTTATGAATATAAGTGATGAAGTCATTATGGCGGATTTTTGGGGGTGCAACGATCCGTTCGTCTTTAAGATTTAGGGCGATATTTTTATGCATATAGATTTGAAAAACGCATTTCACATCATAGGGTCGTTCATTAAAAATAAAAGCGTTTTTTTCTAAATCAGCGTTTAAAACCAATTTTGCACGCTTATCAATGTGTTTTTGAACAGAATAGCGTTTGAATAAATTGGGCAAAATAAACGCTACAATAGGCGCTTCATTCAAAGATTTGTTTAAAAAATCTAGGGCTAATTTCCCTCTGTGCCCAAAAGGAGGGTTGCCAATAATGACACGCTTTTTGTTAAACTCAATCAATTCCAACAAATAATCTTTTTGTTGAATGCCTTGAGCTTTAGGGGCAATATCAAGGGCGAGACAATCAGCAATCCCTAATCCTTTTAACGCGCCAACAAAGCTCCCACTCCCTGCACTTGGCTCTAAAAAATGGAATGCATTTAAGCCTAGCCCTAGATTTTGATTGATGAGATCTTTTAATAAATCCAAACAAAATCGCGCGATTTTGGGGTGGGTGTAAAAAGCGTCTAAATTCTTTTGCAAGGTAGTGTTACTAACCATTTTAAGCCCATTTTAATTAAAATCAAACCCGCCCGCTTCGCCCAAACTCATGCTCTCATAAGCCGCATTCACATAGCTGTTGCGAATCTCGCAATTTAAAACCTTCTCGCATTTCAAGCAACTCGCTACTTGTTTTTCTTCTTGGCATGCTTGCAATTTCAAAAGAGCGTCATTAAAACGCTCTTCATATTCTAATTTTTTAGCGCTATTTGGCATCATTCTCCCTTTAAATATTTTTCTAAAATGTGAGCTTCATGCTGGCTAGTCAAATAGCATTCGCTTTTTTCATGATAGCTTTCTACGCTTTGATCTAGCAGGCGCTTTTTAACCCCCTTATCAAAATAAAACGCTTCCCCTCTAGCTTTTTCAACCATCAAGGCTAAAGGAAAGACTTCAAAAAGCTTTCGCAATTTCTTTTGCGGGTAGGAAAACATTCCGCCTTTTTTAATCAACACATGATGGACATCAGCCACCATAGATCCTGAGTATCGCAAGCGGTAATTTTCTGCAAAAAACCCTTCTAAAGCCTTTTTTAAGCCCGAAGAAAAATCCTTTTGATTGCCTCCGCTAGCGATGATCTTACCCTTATTTTCTAAAACAATGGTTTCTATAAAATGAAACTTGTTCTGGTAAAACCCGTAACGATAAACTTCTTCTAAAGCCACCACTAGTTCTACTTTATGCCCAAAAACCACATAAAGGCTGGCGGCTAAATTTTGCGCCTTATAATCCTTTTCATAAACCCCTATAATCGTGCCCACTAAGAAATTCGCCTCCATCACTGAACTCCCGTCTAAGGGATCATAAGCGATCAAATAAGAGCCGTTTTCTTTAGTAACGGGCGTTTCTTTTTCTTCGCTAAAAACGCTTTTCACATTTTCTAAACTCAAAAAATTTTCTTCTAAAAATTTGTCTAGGGCTAAATCCGCTTTAATGGGCGTATCCCCGCTGCTGTTTTCTAGCTTGGTGTAACTCCCAGCGTCTGGCTTTTCTAAAATCTCTTGGGCTTTTTTAACCCCTTTTTCTAAAAGACTAATGATTTCTATAACGATGTTTGCATGCTTGCCTTTAAAATGTTTGTAATCCATAAAAACCCTTTTATGATTTGATTAAAGATGCTAATATTTTACTTGAAAACATTGGAAATAGGGAAGTATTTTGAAAGTAGCTCCGAGCCTTTTGAGCGCTGATTTTATGCATTTAGCCAAAGAGATAGAGAGCGTGAGTAACGCTGATTTTTTGCATGTGGATGTGATGGATGGGCATTATGTGCCTAATTTAACCATGGGACCTGTGGTTTTAGAGAAGGTTACTCAAATAAGCAAAGTGCCTTTAGATGTGCATTTAATGGTAGAAAATGCGAGCTTTTTTGTGGGATTGTTCGCCCCTTTAAACCCGCAAATCATTAGCATTCATGCAGAAAATGAAAAACACCCCCATAGGGTGTTGCAACTCATTAAAAATGCAGGCATCACGCCAGGTGTTGTTCTAAACCCCCACACGCATGAAGAAAGCCTTAAATACTTGCTAGAAAGCGTGGGGCTAGTGCTTTTAATGAGCGTGAATCCAGGCTTTGGCGGGCAGAAGTTTTTAGATCTGGTGCTAGAAAAATGCTTAAAAGTTAAAGAATTGATCAAGCGTTACAACCCTAGCTGTCTTTTAGAAGTGGATGGGGGCGTGAATGATAAAAATATCTTTGAACTCCAGCAAGCGGGCGTGGATGTGGTGGTTTCAGGGAGTTATATTTTTAAATCTAAAGATCGTAAGCTGGCTATTGAAGGCTTACAGAATGTCAGACAGCCTCTTGCATAAAGACATTCAAGCCCTAATCGCTCGCTTAAAGCACCAGGATTTAAGCTTGGGCATGCTAGAAAAATCGCTCTCTCGCCTTATTTATGATGAAGTCAATTTGGAATATTTAAAAGCGTGCGGGCTTAATTTCGTAGAAACGAGTGAAAATTTAATCACGCTCAAAAACCTTAAAACCCCCCTTAAAGATGAGGTTTTTTCCTTTATTGATTTAGAAACCACCGGCTCTTGCCCCCTAAAACATGAGATTTTAGAAATCGGAGCTGTGCAAGTGAAGGGGGGGGAAATCATCAATCGTTTTGAAACCCTTGTGAAAGTCAAAAGCGTTCCTGATTATATCGCTGAGCTTACAGGCATCACTTATGAAGACACCCTAAACGCCCCAAGCGTGCATGAAGCCTTGCAAGAATTGCGGCTTTTTTTAGGCAATAGCGTGTTTGTAGCCCATAACGCTAATTTTGATTACAATTTTTTAGGGCGTTATTTTGTAGAAAAATTGCATTGCCCCTTATTGAATTTAAAGCTTTGCACTTTGGATTTATCCAAACGAGCCATTTTGTCCATGCGTTATTCTTTGAGCTTTTTAAAAGAGCTTTTAGGGTTTGGTATAGAAGTCAGCCACAGAGCCTACGCGGACGCTTTAGCGAGCTATAAGCTCTTTGAAATATGCTTATTAAACTTGCCCAGTTACATCAAAACAACAATGGATTTGATTGATTTTTCCAAATGCGCTAACACCTTGATCAAAAGGCCCCCAAGAGCCAGACACCAGGAGACTCTAGCGCCATTTCCTCTTTTTGAGAGGACAAAGGGTTTGTTAAATATCATAAAAGCAACCAGTTAAACGAAAATTGTTTAATTGGGTTTGATTACGGATAATCTTTAGCATATCCATTTGATACTTCTGAATATTGCCTAGCACTTTTATCTTGTCTTGGACTTCGCACTCATCGTATATCTTTTTGTATTCTTGTATGATATTGACTTCGTCGTTATCTTTATTATTCATGCTCATATCTACATTATAACAGAAATAAAAAATTATGTTATAATAACCGCATAGTTTGTTTTTTAAGATAAAAACGCCCCTAGTTAATAGGGGTTTTTTTGCTTACTTTTTAGCTTGTTTTAGCTGTTGCTCTAGCTGTCTTATTCTTTTTTCCAAGTTGTCAATTTTTTTATAAGCATTCTTAATAAGTGCATCATTTTTAGTAACCCTATCCAAATTGCTGACCGCAATGGCATTGTTTCTATACATTGCCTTATAAATATCTCTTATAGTTTGCTGACTTGATAAGTCAAAAGTATAAGTGTCTATTAGCGCTTCTGTGTATATCGGTTGGGTGATGGGGTGTTCTAATTCTTGCTTGCTCACTTTTTCATGTGCTAAACAAAACGCCCCACTTAACAATAGCACCATAGCAATCGCTTTAATTTTCATTGTTTTCTCCTAGTATTAGTCTTTTTTGACTTAACAAATTACAGCTGACTTTTTCTATTCCTACCGCAGAAGTATTTTAATCTCTTTTGGGTAATTTTAGTAGAACATGCTAAAAAGCGAAATGGTGCATCGCTCATGGTTGTGTCCTTTGTATCAATTTCGCTGTGTTTTAACTCATCGCTGTCTTTTTCATCTTTTTCTATCTTATCGGCTAGTTTTTCTTTTTCATCTTGTCTTTCCTTTGCTTCGTTTTTGTCTTTGATATTATAATCAAAAAAGTTCGGTATGCCCTTATTTAGATAACGATAATCATCCACTAAACATGGGCTTATGCTTTTGTCTTGTAAGGCTTGTTGCATCTTTGTATCCTTTAAGTCTAGTATGTTTAGCTTTGAGTTGTCAATAGAATTTCGGGTGTCTCTGTCCGTTACTACAAACCTATAAAATCCTATAAAGAGCTATAAAATTCTCTTAATTTAGGGTTTTTGTTGTATTCCTAGTTCAACCTTGCTAGTTGCTAAACGATTTTTGGATAAATCATTCAACAGAGCTGTCAAGTCCATAGGCGTAAATTCGGCAGTAACTCTACCTACTAAATGCTTTAAAAGATTGATAGCAGCGTTTATATCTCTATCTAATTCAAAGCCACACTCTAGGCATTGATAAATCCTATCTTTAAGTTTTAAATCTTGTTTAACCTTTTGACAATTAGAACAAGTCTTAGAGCTTGGATAGTAAGTGTCAGCTCTTAGAATTTCTTTATTAGAGTATTTAGCTTTATACTCTAATAGCGTGTTAAACACAGACATAGAAACATCGCTTAAAGATTTAGCCAACCTGTGATTTTTAAACATGTTTTTGACTTTCAAACTCTCTAAACAAAACGAGTTTGAGTGTCTTATAAGAGAGCTTGTGAGCTTGTGTAAAAAATCAAGTCTGATGTTAGCGATTTTTTCATGCAAGTGGGTAAGCTTTTTAGAATGCTTTAAGTAATTATTAGATTTCTTGGTTTTATCCCCTTTGGTTTTTGGGTGGATTTTTTTACTCAGTTGTCTGCTAATTCTTACAAGCTTTCTAGTAAGCTTATCTAAGGGCTTAGGGGCATAGATATTTAAGCCATTAGACAAACTCACAAAGGATTTAATCCCTATATCAACCCCTAGTTTATTATGACTCTCTTGGAGTTTATGGGTTCGTTTGTATTCACTCTCATCAACACCACAAGAGATTGAAACATAGAAATGATCGCCCTTTTGAGTGATGGTAGCGTTATTGATTTTGCCTTGAAATCTTAGTTTTTCAGTGAGTTTGATTGGTGGTAAGTTAGGTATTTTTAAATAACCAGTATTAGCTGTTTGAATGATTTTAATTTGGTCGCCCCCTATATAAAAAGAACCTTGAAACTCTCTTTTCTTTTTAAATTTAGGGTAACTCACTAAACCTTTTTTCAAATCCCTAAAAAACTTATTAAAGGCTAGATTTAAGTGGATAAAAGGCTGTTGGGTGGCGTATTTAGTTACTTCATAAACGAAATTAAATTGCGATTTTTTAAGAGCGTTAAATTCTTTTTTAAGCTGTAGATGGTTAGTTTTAATACCCAGTTGGTAGTTTTCTTTCCATTTAGCTAACCCCCAATTATAAGCGAACCTAGCGCACCCAAAAGCTTTTTTAAAGTAAGTAATATGCTTGTTATTAGGCTTTAAAGCGATTTTATGCGTGATTGAGATAGCTGACATTGTTAGTTATGACTTCTTGCATTTCATCTAAGAGTTTTTTGTTTTTCTTAGACCTAGAGCCATACAATCTAGCGCTAAAGACGGTTATAATTTCTAAAACATCTTTGGCTAATTCTTCTTCAAACCTCACATTCTCATCACCCTTATTGATGATAACCACTTCTACTTCTTTAGCTTCACAAATACTGAATACCAATTCAGCTCCAAAGCGTAATAATCTGTCTTTATGCGTTAATACAAGGCGCTTGACTTGATTGTCTAAGATTAAGTTTAAAAGCTTGGTTAAGCCTTTTTTATAGTAGTTCATGCCACTCCCTAAATCTTGTATCACTTCATAGTTAAAGCCGCATCTAGCGCAATAAAGCTCTAAAACTTGAACTTGTCTGATTAAATCCTCTTGTTGGTCATGCGAGCTTACTCTAGCATAAGCTATTGTTTTTAATTCATCTTGATTAAAGACTGCGTTTCTATTGATACGCCTTAAACTTTCTAACTTGTAACGCCTTTCACCGCCTTTAGTGAGTTCATCAGGTTTTAACAAATCTTTTTTATCCCAATTGCGTAAGGTTTGGATAGTTACACCCAAAAGCTTACTCGCTTGACCGATTGATAGCATTCTTTTATTCATGCAAGCAGTATAACACAAAACTTAATAACCTATACAAAAATTATAGTATTTTATAGGTTATTATAGGATTTTAGTTTCTGTTTGTAACCCTAAAGAGCGTTTCATAATCTCCTTTAGAAAGCCTTTGCTATATGCTTTTAAAGTTATAGCTTCCATTGACATAAGTTCTACAATATCATAAATATAATAGTAAGTCAACATAAAAAATATTTTTATGTTTATTGTTTAAATTATTTTAATAGCAGAAAGAAAGTATAAATATAATATAATAATTAAGTAAAACCTACATCAAGTTTTACTTAAACCAAATTAAAAAAATCCATTTAAGATATCTTAACCTTTTAGTTTAATCCTACCCCACAATATCCAACAAATGCTCTTCATGCCACAATTCAATTTCTTCTTCTTCCAAGCCAAACGCCTTAGCCCTTCGGCTGTTTTGATAGCGGTTTTTAGAGCCTTCCTTAGGGTCTTTATCGCTAATAGCTTGCATGTTTTCTAACGCCCTTGTTTCTTGGGCTAATTCAAGCTTATTTTGAAAGCTTTGCGCTAAATCCAGCATATCACTTCTTGCACCCTGTTGGATAGCAGAATTTAAAGGAGCGTTTTGGTTGATGTAAGTTACATTGCCTAAAGCTGAAACACCCATGCTAACCTCCTTAAGTGTTTAAGTGTCCTTTAGACTAATAGTTCGGTATTTTGAGTAAATGACATTAGCTCCTCTGATGATTTTGACAAATTTTCGTTGCGTGTAGTCAATTTCGTAACTATTAAACACATCTTTTTGCATTTTAATCAACATTTTGGCTAATTCCATAATGATCTCATCTTTGGGCGTATTCTTTTGGCAAAAAACGATCAAATGCGATCCAGGAATATCTCTTACATGCATCCATAAATCATTCGCTCTTGCGTCTTGTAAGAGTTTGATATTTTCTTTTTGGTTTTTCCCTAAACCGATTTTAAAATCCTTATAATACAGCACTTCATACCCGCTCATCGGGCGTTTGATTTTAGAATTTTTTACCGGCATAAACATTTCTAAAACGCTTTCTTCTTGTGCTCCTTTAACATAATTAATTTGATTTTCTTTAAAAGCGATTTTTTCTTTTAGATTCTCTTCTTCTAAATACAAGAATTGCGATTTTTGTTTCTTTTTTTTGCTGAGAGTGAATTTTTTATTGATAAAAGCGTTTAAGGGCATGCTCTTATCAATTTCAATCGCACATTCTTTATCTTCAAAATCCTTTAAAACCACGCGACTTTCATGCTTATTGATTAAATGCTGGTAAGTGAGCAATAGCGAAGCTTGAGTTTGCAATTCTTTCGCTTCCAATTGTAAATTTTTAGGATCTTCTAGTTTTTCTAATTTTTCTTTCAAGCGTTCTTTTTGCATATTCAATCGCTTGATGATGTGATTTTTTTTGTGTTCTAATTCTTTATGCTGATAGGATAAAAAATCTTTTTCTAAAATGTCTAACAATCCCTTAAAATCCAAATCCTTTTCTTGATGCTCATATGTATTAAGAGGCAATGCCCCTAAAATATCGTTTTTAGCGACCCTGTCATTAAAACGAAAGGCTTCTATCACGCATTTTTCTTTATCTAAAATCATGAGGTTGGCTTTTTTAGGGATCATTTCTAAACGCAAAATAAAATTTTCACTCTTATAAGCCAAATCTTTAGCGCCTGTGATTTCTAAAATCCGATCGTTATCAACGATGTTTGCTTGTAAGATTTTGGCGTTTTTAGTGAATTTATTCAAACAAAAATCTAACGCTAGGGTGTTTTTTAAAACGCTCTCTGGGGGTTTTTTTGACAAACCGATATAAGGCTCATTCAAATCTACAACAAAGGTGTGTTTTTCTTTAGAAAAAGTCTCTAATAAAAAACTAGATGCGCTCAAGCGTTTGAGGTTAAAATGCGTTTGAGCGTTTAAAAATTCGCTGAATTTCTTTAAAAGAAAAAATTTCATTCTTGCGCCTTTAATTTTTCTTTAGCGAAAGAAATCGCGCTCTCTATATTCTCGCTCCCCCCTATCATGCGCGCGATTTCTAAAACCCTTTCTTCGTTATTAAGGGTTTTGGCGAGGCTTTTGTGGTTTTCTTTGAAGACTAAAATATGGTTTTTAGCGAGCGCTGGGATATGGACTTGGTGCGAAATGGCAAAGATTTGGGAATGGCTGCTTAAGGTTTCAAGGGCTTTAGAAACCGCCAAACTCTCTTCGCCGCTCAAATTAGAATCCATTTCATCTAACACCAAGACGCCTTTAAAATCCTTTAAAAACTCCATTTCTAAAAGCATGAACGCCAACCTCAAACGGCTGTATTCTCCAGAGCTTAAGGTTTCTAATTGGGAATTTTGCAAATTCAAAACGAGTTTTTGAGCGCCTTTTTCGCTCATTGGGGCTTCTTCTAAAACCAAACTAGGGCTTTTTAGGAGCAAATCTTTCGCTTTAGCGCTTAAAAGAGCGTTAAAACCGACTAAATACTCTTTTCTAAAGCCGCTTATTTCTTCGCACAATTTCAAGCATTCGGTTTTTAGTTGCTCTATTTCTTTGTGGTAAGTTTCGCAATGGTTATCAATTTCTTTTAGGTTATGCAATTCGTTTTTAACATGCCCTAATCGTTCTTTAGCATGCGTAATGCTCCCGTAATCCTTAATGATCCCACTTAGCATGCCAAGCCTTTCTAGCACTTTTTCAATATCCAAACGCTCGCACTCTTCTAATTTAGCCTGCTCTTTTTCCAATAGAGTGCTCGCTTCTAATAAAGCGCTTTTTAAAAATTCAGCGCTATGGCCCACGCTCTCTAAAGCATGCGTGATTTTGTGGGTATTTTCTAGCACCTCTAACGCCAGAGCGATTTTATCGTTCAATTTTTCCTTACTGGAAAGCAATTTTTTTTGCTCTAAAAGGCGTTCGTATTCATCTTCTTTTAAATCCAGTTTCTCTAATTTCATTTTTTCAAAATTCAAACGCTCTTCTAAATCCTTTTGGAAACGCTTTTTATCTTCTAATAATCGCCTTTCTTTTTCTAGCTTCTCTAAACGGGTGAATTTTTCTTCAAGCGCGCCTAAAAGGGGGCTAAACGCCTTGTTTTGGTTTTGGATATAGCCATCCAGTAAGGAGAGCATTAAAATATCATTGAGTTCATTCTGGCTGAATCTGTCGTTAGATAGGCGTTTGATCAAACCTTTTAATAACGCTTTGAGCGTGTTTTTAGACAGGCTTGTTTGGTTTAAAAAATAGCGCGTTTTTTCTTTTTTGATCACGCTGATGACTAAGGGTTCATGCTCATCTTCTCTAAAAATACCGTATTCTTCAGTGTCTAAAAAAGGCGCAATCAATTCCACTTCAATGCTTGAAGCGTTGCTCTCTTTAAGCCCAAACGCCCCTAAAAGGCTCGCAATAAGAACGCTTTTTCCCACCCCACTAGCCCCACTAATCGCGCTCAAGCCGTCTTTAAACTCCAAATCCAATTTTTCAAAAACAGCGTTTTGACGCACTTTTAAGCGTGTGATTTGAGCGTTATTAAAATCTCGCATGTTTTACCCTTTTTATTTTTTTTTGCTAGGGCTTTCCCCCCATAAGAGCTTTTCTTTAAGCACTTTAAAATAATCCCTTGAATTTTTTTGTAAGAGCTTGGTAGTCGTGGGGCTTTTTTGAATGTATAGGGGTTGGTTGGTCTTTAAATCATAGGTGGCTTGCCCATCAATGACCACAAGAGCGTCTTCATGAGTGCAAAAATTCAAACAAAATTCCGCTCCTAACACTAAAGGGCGTTGCGTTAAAGAAAAATCGCACAAAGGCGTTAAAATATAGCTCTGGCTTAAAGCATGCACAATAGGCCCATGAGCGCTCAAATTATAAGCGGTTGAACCCAAAGGCGTGGCAATGATAAGCCCATCGCCTTTATAGGTGTTAAAGGGCGTATGGCCCACATAAGCTTGGATGTCTAAAACCCCTAAAGCTTTTTTTTTGGCGATCACAATTTCATTGATCGCATAAAAAGAGGTTTTTCCAATACGACCCTCTAAAGCCAAATGCTCTTCTAATTTGATCTTATCTTGCTTGAGATCTTGTAAGAAACCTTTCAAACCATTCAATTCAACCGCGCTCAAAAACCCTAAATTCCCTATTCTAACCCCAAAACATGGCTTATTGTAAGAATGCGTCATTCTTAAAGCCCCTAAAATCGTGCCATCGCCCCCTAAACATAAAAACGCATAGGCTTTTTCTATTAATCGTTCATCTTTTGCTCCATCAAGGCCATCAATCATAAAGCTTTCAAACCCCTCATCTTCTAAAAGCTTTAAAACCCATTCTTTAGCTCGCTCTAGCTTTTCAAAAAGAGGGTTTTGATAATGAGTAGGCCGCACAAACACGCCGATAGTTTGATGTGAATCTTTCATGCGTGTATTGTAGCTTAAAGCTTGAAACAAAATTTTAAAAAAAAGGGGTTTTAGCCGCTTTTTATTAATCTTATGTGAAATTCATAAGGAGTTTTTATTTTTATTAATGTTTCATTCTTTAATCGTTTTTAATTGTTTTTTGGGTATTCTTTTTAAGAATGTAAGCATTATGTTAAGGAATTATACATGAAGAGATTTTTTTCTAAACCTTTGTTAGCTTTGGTTGTTTCTATAAATGCGCTACTAGCCATGGATGGTAATGGCGTTTTTTTAGGGGCGGGTTATTTGCAAGGACAAGCCCAAATGCATGCGGATATTAATTCTCAAAAACAAGCCACTAACGCTACTATCAAGGGCTTTGATGCGCTTTTAGGGTATCAATTTTTCTTTGAAAAACACTTTGGCTTGCGCCTTTATGGGTTTTTTGACTACGCCCATGCCAATTCTATTAGGCTTAAAAACCCCAACTATAACAGCGAAGCGGCGCAAATAGCGGGTCAAATTCTTGGGAAACAAGAAATCAATCGTTTAACGAATATTGCCGATCCCAAAACCTTTGAGCCAAACATGCTCACTTATGGGGGGGCTATGGATTTGATGGTCAATGTCATCAATAACGGCATCATGAGTTTGGGGGCTTTTGGTGGGGTGCAATTAGCCGGCAATTCATGGCTTATGGCGACGCCGAGCTTTGAGGGTATTTTAGTGGAGCAAGCCCTTGTGAGCAAAAAAGCCACTTCTTTCCAATTTTTATTCAATGTGGGGGCTCGCTTAAGAATCTTAAAGCATTCTAGCATTGAAGCGGGCGTGAAATTCCCCATGCTGAAGAAAAACCCCTATATCACTGCAAAAAATTTGGATATAGGGTTTAGGCGCGTGTATTCATGGTATGTGAATTATATATTCACTTTCTAGGGGCGCGTCCCTAGAGCTCAAACGCGCTCTCAATGATGCTCATCAAGTCTTTTTCTCTTTTTTCTAGGCTTTTGGGCGTCCATTCTGTGTAATGGTGTGCAATATCTATGGTCATCTTATAGCAAGTCATCACTCTAAAAGTTTTCTTTTTGCTTAACCTGATTTCTTCTCCCATGTAGATTTGCTTTTTATCTTTGAAATCCAAATTTAAAGCTTTGGTGTTTTTATTGCCCCCTAAAAGCGTGAGGTTGGCTAAAGAATGCGTGTATAATTCCCTTTGTTCTTCGCTAAAGTCCTTCGCCCATTGGCTTGAGAGAGTGGGTTTTTGGGGCAAAATGCGTTCAACATGAAAATCGTTCTTTTCTTCAATGCGTTTAGGTCTAGGATCATCGCTCATGAAATATTCCACTAAAATGAGAATGGGTCTGAGCCATGAATTTTTTTGACAGATTTACCAGCGAAGTAGAATTTTGTGTATAAGTTGCTGTCTTGCAGGCTTCTCTTGAAGTCTTGCGTGATATTTTTTTCATTTAAATATTTTTTCACAATAGAAGCGATGTCTTCTACGCTTTTCTTTTCCTTTAGGGCATTAATGATATTGCAACAAGTTTGTTCGCGTGTGGATTTTGTCTTCCCTGCAACCCAATCTTGGTAATAAAACTTGACTAACAATTCCTTTAAAGCCTCTATGTCTTGATCGCTATAGCGGTGCAACAAACTGGCACACAAAATAACGCATAAATAATCATCGTCTTTATACGAGAGCAAATGGGCGTGTCGGTCTTGCATTTCTAACACCTCGCAATAAGCGTTATAAAAATCTTCTACGCTCTCAAGGTATTCTAATGGGGTTTTATTAAGATTTTTAAACCAAGTAACGAGCCTTTTTTCCATTTTTTCTTTAGAAGTTACCGGATTGAGATAGGTTAAATACCAGCTGAATAAGGTTTCTATCTTTAAATCATTGTCTGAACATTTTTGGCTTAAGGCGTCCCAACGAGAAACAAATTCTTCTCGCTCATGCTCTTTAGCGTGTTTTAACAATTCCCCCTTAAAAATATCAGTTGCGCTCAAAGCCAAACCCCTAGCGTTTAAAACATTAAAAATCCTTAACGCTTTGTCTGCATCAGGGCAAGTGATGGTGATGAATACGACCTTAAAATACAGCCACTCAATGAAATCGTTAATGTCTTCAATCTCTTTTTTTTTGAGATAGTTTTTTAAACAAATCGCATTTTTTAGGTAATTATTCTTATTATTGCTTGCAGGAGCATCATTGAAAGAAGTTAAGGCGTATTGAAAATCTTTTTTAGAATTAAACCCTATAGCGTTAAAATTCAACCGATCTTTTTTCCCATACCTACCATTCAAACTCTCTTGTAAATAGTCTTTGCTCTCTTCAGTTAAACGCTCAGAATAAAGAGTGGCTAAAACTTTTGCAAGCAGAATGAAAGTGCTTAAGCGTTGCTGGCCATCAACAACGTCATAGGTTTTGGCTTTAGAATCTTCGCTGATTGCAATTAAGACTAATGAGCCGCAAAAATAATCGCTTTCTCTGTCGTCTTCATAATTAAAAAACAAATCGTCTAAAAGCTTTTCGCAGTTTTCTTCTGTCCATTGGTAAGGGCGTTGGTAGATGGGGATTTGATAGTAGAGTTCGTCTTTTAAAATATCTCTTAAGTGAGAATCTTTGCTTTCAATTTTTGCCATAAAAACCCCTTGTATTGTTTTGGGATAGATTATAACATTAAAAAGTGTTTTTTTTTTTTTTTGAAATATTCCCACGCATTAAGACGCATGGTTTATCGCCATGCCCTTTTTTACAGCCTATTTTTAAAGCTCCTTTAAAACCTCTAGGGGCGACT
This sequence comes from Helicobacter pylori Shi112, assembly GCF_000277405.1. Classification (NCBI taxonomy): domain Bacteria; kingdom Pseudomonadati; phylum Campylobacterota; class Epsilonproteobacteria; order Campylobacterales; family Helicobacteraceae; genus Helicobacter; species Helicobacter pylori. Next base: position 1,595,392 of record NC_017741.1, on the reverse strand, counting down.
TGAACGCTAGATTGAAAGTTTTAGCGATGCCTTCTTGGGTGATATAGCCGTTATAAGCGCTCAAGCCTCCAAGGGTGTTTGCCACGATTTTAGTGTTGGCTTTTAAAAAGCCCTTCAAGCCATGCTCTAAATAATACAACAAATACGGCGCGCTCGCATGGCTATAAGCTACAGAGCTTGTTTTAGCGGCAATCCCTGGCATGTTCGGCACTCCATAATGCAACAAATCCTCTTCCACATACACCGGGTTAGAATGGCTTGTCTGGTGTATGGTTTCTATGCACCCCCCTAAATCGCAAGCCACATCTATCACTACCCCTTGTTTTTGCATGCACTTTAAATGCCTTCTTAAGATCACTTTAGGGGTTTGGCTCGCTGTAACTAGCACCGCTCCCACTAGCCCCACCGCTCCGCTTAAAGCCTGAATGATATTGGCTTCATTCACGCTTAAAACTTCTAAATCATACAAATGGTAATAGGGGTGGTTTTGCAATTTAGCGTAGTCTAATTCTAAAATCGTTACTTTAGCCCCCATTTGGCTCAACACCTTCGCGCTCTCCATGCCAACCACACCGCCCCCAACTACGACGATTTTAGCCCTTTGCGCGCCCGATAACCCCCCAAGCATGACCCCCTTACCCATAAAGCCCTTAACATGCTCTATAGCCAGCAAATAATGCTGGATTAAATGCGCAGCCAACCTCCCAGCCACCACGCTCATAGGCGCTAAAATAGGGTAGTCGTTTTTAGGCCCGGCAATGGTTTCAGTGCAAATGGAAGTGATTTTTTTATCTATAAACATTTCGCACAAGCTTTTTTGATACGCTAGATCCAAATAACTAAACAGTGCAGCTTTTTCTTTCAATAAAGGGTATTCATGCTCTAAAGGTTCTTTGCATTTGACCACTAAATCCTGCCCCCACGCTGTTTTAGTATCCACGATTTTAGCCCCCACGCTTTCATACGCTTCGTTACTATAACCGCTATTAGCGCCGGCTTGATTTTCCACTAAAACCCCCACGCCCTTTTGAATGATTAGCGCCACATCATCAGGCACCAAAGCCACTCGTGATTCTAAATCCATGCTTTCTTTGACTAGCCCAATAGTCATGTTAATCCTTTAAATAGTAATGTCAGTTATGATTATATTCGCTCAATAAGACTATTTGAGTGTTTTTCTATCAAAAACTTGAATGGTTTTACTCTTTTACACAATGAAATTGTTCTATTTATTATTCATTTGTTTATTAATAATTGGTTGTTAATTTTGGTTTAGAATGGGGAATACGAGTGGGGATTTAAAGGAGTTATAAAATGATTTTAGTAGGATTGGAAGCGGAATTAGGAGCGTCAAAAAGAGGCACTGATAAAGGGGTTAGGCGTTTGAGAGAAGCCTTAAGCGCAACGCATGGCGATGTGATTAAAGGCATGCAAACGATCGTTCAAGAGCGGTGCGTGCTTTATAAAGAGTTTAGATACGCTAAGAATTTTGAAGATTACTACCTTTTTTGTAAAGAAAATTTGATCCCTTGCATGCGAGAAGTGTTTGAGAAAAAAGAATTTCCTTTGATTTTAAGCTCAGAGCATGCGAACATGTTTGGGATTTTCCAAGCCTTTAGGAGCGTTCATAAGGACAAAAAAATAGGGATTTTGTATTTAGACGCGCATGCGGATATTCATACGGCTTATGACAGCGATTCAAAGCATATCCACGGCATGCCTTTGGGCATGGTTTTAAATCGTGTCCGTAGCGGGTTTAATCGCATGAGCGAGAGCGAAGAAAAGGCATGGCAAAAGCTTTGCTCTTTGGGGTTAGAAAAGGGAGGGTTAGAAGTTGATCCTAAATGTTTGGTGTATTTTGGGGTAAGAAGCACCGAACAGAGCGAAAGAGATGTGATTAAGGAATTGCAAATCCCTTTATTTAGCGTGGAAGCGATAAGAGAAAACATGCAAGAAGTGGTTCAAAAAACCAAAGAATTATTAAAAGCGGTGGATATTATTTACCTTAGTCTAGATTTAGATATTATGGATGGCAAGCTTTTCACTTCTACTGGCGTGCGTGAAAATAACGGGCTGAGTTTTAATGAGTTGAAGCAATTACTGGGCTTGCTTTTAGAAAGCTTTAAAGACAGATTAAAAGCCGTTGAGGTAACCGAATATAACCCCACGGTGAGTGCAAAACACACCAACGAAGAAGAAAGGCAGGTTTTAGAGATCTTAGATCTCATCATCAATAGCTGTAAAATTAAAGATAAGAAGCCATCTTTTATAATGAGTCGCTGATCGCTTTTCAAACACAACGATAAAAAGTTAAAAAAAGTTGGAAAATGAAACCAACAACAAGAAATGCCAAGAAAAAACGATCATAAAATTCTTTTGATAAAGAATTTTAAGACTAAATGTTGTAATATACACAAAAACCAAAAAGTAATAATTTAGGTCAAGCGCTTTGAAGCCGTTTAAAATCAAAGCTTAGGCCTAAATTATCAGTTTATGATTTTGTTCTATAAGGGGCGGTGTTTAGATGAAAAATTAAACCGCTTTTAGCGTCAAAGAATGTCTTGTGTGTTTTGAGAACGCATATAGGCTCGTTGTGTGTCAAAATGGGGATTTTTCACTAGAGATTGAGCAAAAATTGGGCAAAATCAGCAAAATCAAAAAAAAAAAAAAAAAAAGATTTTCATGGGATTAATAAAATTTTAAGAATTTTATGACAAAATTCTAGTGCGTTATTAAGTTTCTTTTGTTTTTATTACTTAATATGGCGTTTGTTACTAGTGTGATTTTACTTAAAAAATTTAAACCATTTTTTAACCTCTCAAAATATAAGGAGTTTGTGTTGCATAAAAAAGTTCTATTGGCTTTAACTGCCAGCTTGATTTGCCAAGAGTCTTTGTCCGCTAAAGATAAAGACTACACTTTGGGCAAGGTTTCTACTGCCGGGAAAAAGGATAAATCTGATTATTCTGGGCAAGTCAATTTGGGTTATAGCGGGATCACCGCGCCTAAGAGTTGGCAAGATGAAGAAGTGAAAAAATACACAGGAAGCCGCACGGTGATCTCTAATAAAGCGCTCACCCAACAAGCTAACCAAAGCATTGAAGAAGCTTTACAGAATGTCCCAGGTCTGCAAATTAGGAATGCGACAGGTGTAGGGGCTATGCCTACTATCCAAATCCGTGGCTTTGGGGCTGGGGGTTCAGGGCATAGCGATGCGACGCTTATGTTAGTTAATGGTATTCCTGTTTATATGGCCCCCTACGCTCACATTGAGTTAGACATTTTCCCTGTTACCTTTCAAGCCATTGATCGCATTGATGTGATCAAAGGTGGAGGCAGCGTGCAATATGGGCCTAACACTTATGGGGGTATTGTCAATATCATCACTAAGCCTATCCCTAATCAATGGGAAAACCAAGCGGCTGAAAGGATCACTTATTGGGCTAAGGCTAGAAACGCCGGGTTTGCCGCTCCCCCTGATAAAACCGGCGATCCTTCTTTCATCAAGTCTTTAGGCAATAACCTCCTCTATAACACTTATGTGAGATCGGGAGGGATGATCAATAAGCATGTGGGTATCCAAGCGCAAGCTAACTGGGTTAGAGGGCAAGGCTTTAGAGACAATAGCCCTTCTAATATTTCAAACTATTGGCTAGATGGGGTCTATGACATCAACGAAAACAACGGGATTAAAGCCTATTACCAATACTACGATTTTGCTATCGCTCAACCGGGATCACTCAGCGAGCAAGATTACAAAATAAACCGCTTCGCTAATCTACGCCCTCTCAACCAAAAAGGCGGGCGCTCACAACGCTTTGGGGCTGTGTATGAAAACCGCTTTGGGGATTTAGACAAAGTGGGCGGGACTTTCAGCTTCACTTACTATGGGCAGTTGATGACTAGGGACTTTCAGGTGAGCTCTAGCTACAATAGCGCTAACACGGTTACTTGTTTTAGCGAAGCGGCATGTAGGGCGGCGGGACTTCCGGCAGGGTATAACTTGGCTGTGCCTTATTATGCCACCAACTACAATGGTTGGGCAGAAGTAGAAAACCCTGTGCGCTCCATTAACAACGCTTTTGAGCCTAAAGTGAGTTTGATCGTCAATACCGGGAAAGTCAGGCAAACCTTTATCATGGGCTTGCGTTTCATGACCACCACTTTTTTACAACGCCAATACTTAAACACCAATGAATGCCCCACCAAAACGAGCGGTGAGGGGGCAGGATTCTTGTGTGAGGGCGCTAATGTGATGAGCGGTTGGAAACCCCACATCAAGCATGGCGTTTATAGAAACTGGAATAACTGGCGCAACAATTACACAGCAGTTTATTTGAGCGATCGCATTGAAGCTTGGGACGGGCGCTTTTTCATCGTGCCTGGTTTGCGCTACGCTTTTGTGCAATACAACAACGAAAATGCGGCTAACTGGATGCAAATCCCTGAGAAGGATTTAAGAAAAATCAAGCACATGAACAATTGGATGCCCTCAACCAACATTGGCTTTATCCCTGTGCAAGGCGATCACAATGTGCTTACCTACTTTAACTACCAACGCTCTTTTGTCCCGCCTCAATTAGATATTTTGAGCTATGGAGGAGCGGAGTATTTTACCCAACACTTTGACACTGTAGAAGCAGGAGCGCGCTACACCTATAAGGATAAGTTTAGCTTCAATGCGGACTATTTTAGGATTTGGGCGCGCGATTTTGCCACCGGGCAGTATTCAGTCTATACAAGCGGCCCTATGAAAGGTAATGTGCGCCCCGTTAATGGCTATTCTCAAGGCGTGGAGCTGGAATTGTATTACAGGCCTATTAGAGGGTTGCAATTCCATGCCGCTTTCAACTACATTGACACTCGTGTAACCAGCCATGGCCCTTTAACAGACTTGAATGGGGATGTGCTAAAAGGGACTAGCTATAACAAGCATTTCCCTTTTGTAAGCCCTTTCCAGTTCATTTTTGACGCTCGTTACAATTGGCGTAAAACCACCATTGGTATTTCTAGCTATTTTTATAGCCGCGCTTATAGCGGGATTAGCAACAGCGCAGCAGGAGGCTATTATGGGATGCAATATTATAGTGGGGGGAACAACTATGAAAGCGTTCTCAATAGCGGTTATCAATGCGAAGCTTGGTGTATGACCCAACATGAAGGGCTATTGCCTTGGTATTGGGTGTGGAATATCCAAGTGAGCCAAATTTTCTGGGAAAACGGAAGACACAGAGTTACAGGAAGTTTGCAAATCAATAATATCTTCAACATGAAGTATTATTTTACAGGGATTGGCTCTAGCCCTGCAGGCTTACAACCTGGACCTGGAAGATCGGTTACAGCGTATTTGAACTACACTTTCTAAAGGCTTTAAAAAGGAGGGGGATTATTGCTCTATGATGGGCCGCTCAAATGAGCCGCTTAGCGGTTTGATTGAAATGATGGAATATTCATTTAAGAGCGCTCCAAATAAGTTTCTTTGAGGCTGGCCTTAGCCCTTTGCCAATTAGGCAAATACAAACTCAGCAAATCCCTGAAATATTCGTTATGGTGGCGCGCTTTTAAATGCAATAATTCATGCACAACCACATATTCAATGCCCTCGCTAGGCGCTTTAGCCAATTCCAAATTAAAAAGCAAGGCGCGTTTAGCAATGTTGCAACTCCCCCATATCCGTTTCATTTTTTGGATTTTAAAGCCTTGTATGCTTTCGTTTAAAATCTTTTCATACTGGTTGATGTAAGTTTGTATTTTTTCTCTTAAAACTTGTCTGTAATAGTTTTCTAACACTTTTAAGCGGTTTTTTAAGCTTGTTTTTTGATGGACATGCAAGATTAAATATTTAGGGCTTTGGAGGACGAAGTGTTTTTGCGTAGTATGCTCAATCTTTAACAAATAGCGTTTCCCAAAAAGATAATGGCTTTCTCTCTCTAGCATCCCTCTTTTGCTTTGTCTGTTTTGGTTTAAAAAATTTTGTTGCTGTTCTTTTATCCAAGGGAGTCTTTTAACCAAAGAAAGCCTAAGACTCTCATCGTTTAAAGCTAGGGGGCAAGACACACGCACAGAGCCATCAGGCGGGCAAACGCTAATGTGTAAATGCTTAATATCCTTTTTTTCTATAGCGATGTTGGTATCATTTAAAGTCAAACAATAAGCGTTCATTAACGATACTCATCTATGTGTTTGGCTAAATTAAAGATGTTTTCTAACAAACCCTCATCGTTTATGGTTTTTCTTAAAGCGATTTTAAGGTTTTTTTCTTTTTGGTTATGCCCCACCCAACCATCTTTTTTATTATCCCTTATGCATGCGTCTATTTCTAGGGCTAAGGCTTCATTTTGATCTAAATTATCATAGAGGGTTTTTAAAGCGTTAGTGTTGATCTTTTTAGGGTAATTTTTATCTTCTTTATGGATAACTTGTTGGGCTAGATTGTGGATTTGTTGCAAGTATTCTAAATAGGTTAATTTCTTTTCTCTAAACTGGTTGATCAAATCGTTTAAAAGCGAAGATAATTTTTCGTAATACTTAGGATCGATCGCTTCTTTTTCTATAATGCGTTTCCTAGTGTTGTTGGCGATGCTTTCTGCCATAGAGCTTTCATTTTTAAACACTTGAGAAAGCTCCTTATTAAAATCATTAATATCCATTTGGGCTAAAACTTCGCACAGCCCTTGATCTTCTATTTTGATTAGCGTCTTGCTATCTGTGGCTTTAATGTAAGCGTCTAAAATCCTGCGCATGTCTTCGCTATAGCTTTTTAAATCCACGCTATCCCCACTACTTAAGCCAATCATCTTTTGTAAGTGCCTATAAAATTCCGCTTCTTGTTTGATTTTTTGCATTTCTTCTTTAGAATAGATGGGCTTTTCTAAATGGTTCAATTCCACAAACATTCTTAAAAACGCGCCAACAAGCTGGTAAAACAACCGCCTTTTTTGAGCGTTTTTTTCTAAATCGCTCCCGCAAAAATAAGCGATATAATCCATTTCATCTTTTGGCTCTTTCACGCTTTCACAAAGCGATCTCAACTGCCCTCTAGCCTCTTCTAATTTTTTCTTAATCTTTTGGGCTTTGTCAGAGATAAGCCCTTGAATGTCTTCTCTTTCATAGTTTTCAAACGCTTTATTAGTGTAATCGCTGTGCGCTTCTTGCAGGCTATCAAACAAATCGCTATAGTCTATGATACAGCCAAAATCCTTATCTTCGCCATCCAGTCTATTCACCCTACACACCGCTTGAAAAAGCCCATGATCTTGCATTTTCTTATCAATATATAAATAAGTGAGGCTTGGCGCATCAAAACCGGTCAATAGCTTATCCACCACGATCAATAGCTTCATTCTAGCAGGCTCATTAATAAAACGCTTTTTAACTTCTTCTTCAAACTCTTTGGTTTTATTAAGGGCTTTTTTCTCATCTTGTTCATTAAAAAAGTTTTGCAGCATTTTGCAATAAGTGCGGTATTTGTAACTCTCTTCGCTCTCATTGCTCCCGCAATCTTTAAGATCAGCGATATTGGGCTCATAGCTTGTGATCACAGCCACCTTATCCTTTAATTCTGTTTCTAAAAAGAGTTCAAAATACCGGCATGCGTTATACACGCTTTCAGCCACCAGCATGGCATTCCCCTTTCCATTGCTTAATCTTGGGAGTTTTGCCATATCCAATACAATATCTTGCACAATATGTTCCAATCTGTTTTTAGTGGAAAAAACTTTTTGCAAATTAGCCCATTTCTTTTTAAGCTCTGTTTTAGCCGTATCATTCAAGTTTTGGGTTTTTAATTCAAAATATTCGTCTAACTTTTTAGGGCTACTGACATATTGATCCACGCTCCTGGCTTCATAATTTAAATCTAACACCACTTTATCGCTAACGGCTTCATTAAATTTATAGCAATGGATATAATTCCCAAACACTTCCTGGCTTGTCTTTTTATCTTGTTTCAACAAAGGCGTGCCGCTAAAGGCGATAAAAATCGCATTAGGGAGCAGGCTTTTCATGGCGTTGTGCAATTTGCCGCTTTGGGTTCTGTGGCATTCATCCACTAAAACAATCCATTCTTTTAAAACAGGTTGCTTTTTTAAATATTCTAAGTCGTTGTCATCAAATTTATGGACAAGCGATCCGACCAAAAATTCCTTATTTTCAAACAGCACGCTCAACAAATCCTTCTTGCTGTCGGCGCGATAAATAGCCTCGCCTATTCCCTCAAACACGCCTTGAATTTGAGCGTCTAATTCCCTCCTGTCTGTAACGATTAAGATCCTTGCTTGTTTGATATTCTTTCTTAGCCATTTAGCAAGCCACACCATAGTAAGGCTCTTACCGCTGCCTTGCGTGTGCCAGATAATCCCCCCTTCTTTTCTTTTGATAAATTCTTGCGTTTTTTTAATCGCAAAATACTGATGGAACCTGGCGCATTTCTTTTGCCCCTTATCAAAAATCAAAAAATCATGGATAAATTCTAAAAACCTTTCTTTTTTTAAAAAGCATTCAATCGTCTCAAACAAATTTTTTTGAACGCCCCATTCTTTCCAAGAAAGGTAGTATTTTTCTTTAGTTTCTATGACGCCATATCTTAGCCCTTGGCTTTCATTGCCCGCCATAACCAATTGGATCGTTTTAAAAAAATCTCTAATAAATTCTTTCTTTTGGTTGTCTAAATTTTGCCTGATAGCGCTTTCTACGCTCACGCTGGAATTTTTTAATTCTAACACCCCTAAAGCGATCCCATTAACATAAAGCACCATATCCGGCCGTTTCGTGTTTAGCCCTTTAACGCTCACTTCTTCAGCCACGCTAAATTCATTCTTAGAAACATCTTTCCAATCAATGAGCCAACTTGTTTGGGTTGGTTCATTTTGGCTTATTTTGGTTTTCACGCCATAAATTAAAAGCTCGTAAAATTTTTGATTCGCTTCGTATAAATCGTTTTCTAAAGCGTTATGGATTTCATGCTCAATTCTTTGCCACCTTTTATCATTGATTTTTTGGTTTTTAACTAGCCATGCTTTCAAGCTTTTTTTATTAATGTTTTCATTATCGCTCTTTGTTAAATCCCCTAAATACGCATAGCCCATGCTTTTAAAAGTTTCTATGACTTGTTTTTGAACTTCTTTTTCTGTTTTCACCATAAAACCCCTTAAGAGCGCTTTTTATCGCTTTATATTATAATCCTAAAAACAAAATAGGGCGATTAAAATGGCGATCAAAAAAAGCGAATTGTATAGCTCTTTATGGGCTGGGGCGGATAGTTTAAGGGGCGGAATGGATGCGAGCGAGTATAAAAACTATGTTTTGAACTTGCTTTTTTTAAAATACATCAGCGATAAAGCCAGAAATGACGCTAAAAACAATACTTATAGCGAAATAGAAGTGCCGCAAGGGTGTTTTTATGAAGACATTCTCGCTTTAGAGGGCGATAAAGAAATAGGCGACAAGCTCAATAAAATCATCGCAGAAATCGCAGAGCAAAACGACTTAAAAGGCGTGATTGACAGCGTGGATTTTAACGATAACACTAAGCTTGGAGAGGGTAAAGCGATGACAGACACCCTTTCTAATTTGGTTAAAATCTTTGCCGATTTGAGTTTGGGCGCGCATGGGGCTTTAGACGATGATTTATTGGGCGATGCTTACGAATATTTAATGCGCCACTTTGCCAGCGAATCCGGTAAATCCAAAGGGCAGTTTTACACCCCTAGCGAAGTTTCGCTTTTATTGTCCCTTTTGCTTGGCATTGATGCAAACACCAGACAAGATAAAAGCATCTATGATCCCACTTGCGGGAGCGGTTCGTTATTGTTAAAAGCTTCTAGCTTGGCGGGCAAAAACGGCTTAACTATCTATGGTCAAGAAAAAGACATTTCCACAACAGCCCTTTGTAAAATGAATATGATTTTACACAATAGCGCTGATGCTGATATTGCTAAAGGGGGTTCTAGCACCCTTTCTAACCCCTTTTTTATTAAAAACGGCATGCTGCAAACCTTTGATTATGTCGTGGCTAACCCTCCCTTTAGCTTGAAAAACTGGACTGATGGGCTAAATATAGACCCTAAAAGCAAGCAAGTCATTAACGATAGTTTCAATCGTTTTGAAGACGGCACGCCCCCTGAAAAAAATGGCGATTTCGCTTTTTTGCTCCATATCATTAAATCCCTAAAAGACACAGGCAAAGGGGCAGTGATTTTACCCCATGGGGTGCTATTTAGAGGGAATGCTGAGGGAGTAATTAGAAAAAATCTTTTAACAAAAGGCTATATTAAAGGCGTGATAGGCCTAGCCCCTAATCTTTTTTATGGCACTTCCATTCCTGCATGCGTGATTGTTTTAGACAAAGAAAACGCGCACGCCAGAAAGGGCGTTTTTTTGATAGATGCGAGCAAGGATTTTAAAAAAGACGGCAATAAAAACCGCTTGAGAGAGCAAGATGTCCAAAAAATGATAGACACTTTTAACGCTTTAAAAGAAATCCCTTATTATTCCAAAATGGTAAGCCTAGAAGAAATTAGCGCTAACGGCTATAACTTGAATATCGCGCGCTACATTGCCGCCAAACAAGAATCAGAAAAAGACTTGTTCGCTTTAATCAACAGCCACAAGGCTAGTTATTTGCCCAAAAACGAAATTGTGAAGCCTACGCCCCTTATTTTCAAGTGTTTAAAGAGCTTAAAAACACGCTTTTTAAAAAGAGCGATAAAGAGGGTTATTACGCTTTAAAAACAGAATGCAAAAACATTAAAGATCTAATCACCCAAAGCTCAGAATTCCAAGCTTTCCACGCTTGTGTTTTAAACGCTTTTGACCGATTGAATCTGTTTGAAACTTTTGATCATTTAAAGCCAGGTTTTAACCCAAAAACCCTCATAGAGAGCGTTTGTTCAAAGGTTTTAAAAGAATTTGAAAAGGTAGAAATTTTAGACAAATACGGCGTGTATCAGCTCTTTAAAGATTACTACAATGAAGTTTTACAAGACGATTGGTTCCTTCTTTCATTCAATGATTTTTTGAGCGCTAAAGAATTAAGGGAATTAAACCCCCTAAAAGACAAAAACAAAAAAGCCAACTATTTAGAAGAGCCGGATTTTGTCATTCAAAAAACCTACTATAAAAGCGATCTAATCCCTAAAAACTTGATCAAACAACGCTTTTTTGAAAAAGAAGCAAAAGAATTAGAACAATTAGAAAACGCCCTCAATGAAAAAGAGGCTGATTTTGAAGAATTTATAGAAGAGCATTCTAACGAAGAAGGGCTTTTTTATGAATTGAAAATCAATGAAAGCGTTTTGAAAAAAGAGCTAAAAAACGCCACCGATTTAGAAGATAAAGAAATCCTAAAAACCGCTTTAGAATTGCTAGAAGCTAAAAACAAGGCGCTAAAAATGAAAAATAAAGCCCATGAGGAGCTGGAATTAAAAGCGTTCCACCAGTATAAAAACTTGAAATTAGGCGAAATTAAGGATCTCATCATCCAAGACAAATGGCTTAAGAGCCTAAAAAACGCCCTAGAAAACAAAATTTTAAAACGCATCAACGCTTTTACTAGCGCCCTTAATAAAATCATTTCAAACTACTCTAACAGCTTGTTAGAATTAGACAAAGAAGTCAAAGAAAGCGAATCAAAAGTTTTAGAGCATTTGAAAGATTTGGGGGTTGTAATTTGACATTAAAAAGTTTGGAGTGCCTTTTGACTAGCGTATCCTTCGCTATGAGACCCCCAAACTGAAAGCGATTATAGCACAGGAAATTTAATGGATCTTGAAAATGAAGTTTTTAATCGTATTTTAAAGCATCTAGCCCTAAAAAACCCCCTTGCTTTCAAAAATAAGGGTTTAGATCAATTAAAAAAATCTATTAGCGTGTTACACTATGACTATCTCATAGGCGCTAGTAAGGAGTTAGGTATTATGTTACAAAAATACCCCAATAAAGAAAATGAAATCAATAACCTTTTTGATTTTTTAATGCATTTTTACAACAAACGGACTAAAACGCACCACATGCTTTTTTTATGGATACATTTTTTTGAAACGGCTTTGCGTTCTAAAATGGCGGTTATTTTGGCTCAAAGACACAGCAGCAAGGATATTGACGATTGGTTTTTATCTAAAAAGCTTAGCCATGAGATTGAACGCTTAAAAAAAACCCACCATTTAGAAAGCTTAAAAGGATACAATGGCTTTCAAATCTTAAATTTATTCACTCTTGGCGCTTTAAAAACCATTATCAAAATGTATTGGAGCGATTTTAAACCCTTATTTGCAGATTACAAAACATACAACGAGCATGTTTTGCCAGCCTATGGCACTTGGGAGCATTTTTTAAAGGCTTTCAGCTTGATACGAAAAGCTAGGAATGACTTATTCCACAACAACCCTTCTAAAATCAAAACAAGTTCGCTAGTCAAAAATATTGAAATCCTGCTATTAAGGCTGGATTTTAACCCTAAGAACGCTTTTCACAATACCCTACAATTAGAGCATGTGGTCTCTTTTAAATATATTTAGGAAAATACGTGAACACATTAACAGCATTCTATGATTTACCTAAAGAGTGGGAAGTGGTTAGGCTTTTAGATATAACTCACATCTTTGATGGCACACATCAAACTCCACAATACACACATCATGGTGTTGCTTTTTTTAGTGTAGAAAATATCGCAAATAATAAGCCTAACAAATTTATATCACAACAAGATTATTTGATAGCTACTAGCAAAAACAAACCTGAATATAATGATATTTTATTAACACGAATAGGGGCTATTGGAATTTCAAAAGTTGTCAGCTGGACTTACCCTTTTAGTATCTATGTAACTCTAGCAGTGATTAAGCAGTCAAAATATTTTAATTCTTACTATTTGCATTATTTTATTCAATCAAGTTTTTTTCAAAAGGAATTAAAAGATAATTCTTTATTACAAGCTATTCCTTGTAAAATTAACATGGATAAATTAAAAAAATGCAAAGTTATCCTACCCCCTCTAAACGAACAAATCGCTATCGCTAACATTTTAAGCGCTTTGGATCGTTATCTTTATGCATTAGACGCTCTCATTCTTAAAAAAGAGGGCGTTAAAAAAGCTTTAAGTTTTGAACTATTGAGCCAAAGAAAACGCTTGAAAGGCTTTAATCAAGCTTGGCAAAGAGTGAGGCTTGGGGATATTGCCAACTATTTAACATCAAATTTAAGTGTAGAACAAATCACGCAACAAGGAAAAATTAAAGTCTATGATGTGAATAATTTCATAGGCTATACAGATACAACTTTCATTAGTGATAAGCCTTATATTTCTATTGTCAAAGATGGAAGTGTAGGCAGAGTAAGGATTTTGCCACCTAAAACAAATATTTTATCTACTATGGGAGCGTTAATTGCTAATCATAGAACAACAACAGAGTTTTTATTTTATTTGTTATCTAATTTTGATTTTAAAAATTTCACAAGCGGTAGCATAATACCGCATATTTATTTCAAAGATTATAAAGAAAAGACTATTTTTTTACCCCCCCTAAACGAACAAATCGCTATCGCTAACATTTTAAGCGCTTTGGATAATGAGATCACCAGCCTTAAAAACAAAAAACGCCAATTTGAAAACATCAAAAAAGCTTTAAACCACGATTTAATGAGCGCTAAAATCAGGGTTTTAAAAAAATAAACGCCCCAAAAGTCAAGGACAAACCCACTTCGCAAAGCAAATCCCTAAGCTTTTAAGCTCAGGGGAACGCTCTTAGAAAAATCAGCGTTTCACAGAAACGATCACTTTAAGCCCTAAAAAAGCAAACTCAAAGTATAATGATTTCCAAGAGCGTTTGTTATGTGTCTTAGGCATAACATGCTCCTTACAATGTTGGTCTGCCCCATAAAGCGAACTTATGGGGCGTGATGAAATCCTACAACAAACCCCCTTAAAACTTCATCTAACCAAACGCTAAAAACAAGGCGTTTTTAAAACATTAAAGAATTAGCGTTATTGAAGCGGTATTTTTTAAAACTAGTGCTTCAAACAATCTTCAAACAAATATTGATGCTCGCAAGGTAAAGCGTCAAATAAGGCTTTGGCTAAATCTTGCATTTCTTTTAGGGCTTTATTGCTGCTTCTTAAAGTCAATAAATTTTGCAAGCTCCTAGCGTTAATGCTATACGCTAAATGCGTTTTATAGCTCTCCGGCATGGCGTATTTGGCCAAATCGTTTTTAATGTTATGCTCGCTCAATAAAACCCTAAGATTTTCCAAAGCTAAAACGCTCATTGCATCCACTTTTTCATTACCCACAAACACTAAAAACTCTTTGGCTCTTTCTAAATTCGTTTCATTAAGGGGTAAAAAGCTCTCCACTTCTTTCAATTCCCTTAAAGTGTAGCGGCTTGATTTCACGCTCAAGCTCGCTATGCGGTGCCGGCTCAATTCTTGCAACGCTCCCCTGCTCAAACCCTTGATTTCAAAATTGTAATAAAGATGCTCTAAAGTGGAAGAATGCCTAAAAATATTCCCCACTCTGTGGATCAATTCCTTATCTTTAGAGCCTCCACCATCGCTGTATTCAAAGCTCTGCCAGCAAGTGCGGATCGCTTGGCTTGCAATGTCTAAAGGGGTGTAGTGCTTACAAATCACTTCCATTATCTTACTCCTATATCGCTTTTATTCCACGGTAACGCTTTTAGCTAAGTTTCTTGGGTGATCCACATCGTGATTTAAACGCATAGCGATTTCTAGGGCTAAAAGTTGCATCGCTAAATTCATGCGGAAAAATTCCTCCATGTAGCTTTCGCTCTCTTCTAACTGGATAAAATCATCAGCGATCTCTAAAATTTCAGAGCTTAACACGCAAATCGTAGAATCCCTAGCGCTCAATTCTTCAATATTGCTTTTGGTTTTATCAAACAACAGATGCTTAGACAATAAAGCAATGGTAAAAAGGTTGGAATCCACTAACGCAATAGGCCCATGCTTCATCTCCGCGCTCGCATACCCCTCAGCATGCAAGTAGCTGATCTCTTTAAGTTTTAACGCTCCTTCTAAAGCGAGCGGGTAAAACACATCGCGCCCGATATAAAAAAAGCCATGCCCATGCAAGTAGCGTTTGGATAAGCGCTTGATCTTTTCATGCAATTTAGGCTCTACTTTCATCGCATTCACGCTATTTAGCATGTTTTTAGCCTGGATTCTTTCTTCTTCTTTAGAGATTGTCCCTAGCTGTTTGCCTATATACACGCTCAAAAGCCATAAAAGCATCACTTGCGAAGAAAACGCCTTAGTGGATGCCACGCTTCTTTCCACCCCCGCTCTAATCAAAAGCGTGCGATCGCTAATGCGGCTCATCATGCTAAAAGGAGCGTTACACAAGCTAATGGTTTTAAGCCCTTGGGCTTTGGCTAATTTTAACGCCTCTAAAGTGTCAGCGGTTTCACCGCTTTGAGAAATCGCTATAAAAAGCTCATTAGGGTTGCTTTTAAAATGAGCGTAGCGGTATTCGCTCGCTAAAATGGCCCTCGCTCTTATTTTGGCCAATCTTTCAAACAAATACACGCTCGCCAAACTCGCATGGTAACTGCTCCCGCAAGAACACAGCGTGATCTCGCTCACATTTTCTAAAAATTTAGGATCGATCTCGCAATACACATTCAAAGCTTCCAAGCGCCCCTCTAAACACTCTAACAAACTGCTATGTTGTTCATAAATCTCTTTTTCTAAATAATTCCTAAAATCCCCTTTAGAATAATCTTTATCCTCAAAAGCGTAGTCTTTCATGTTTTCAATATTTTTTAAATCTTTAAAATTTTCTAAAGAAATCTGCCCCACGCTGTTTTCTTCTAAAATGACAAATTGATCCACTTTAGGGGCTAACACGCTCAAACTTGACGCAAAAAACACCCCTTCTTTGCCCTTACCCACGATTAAAGGCGAAGAAGATTTAGCGTAAAAGAGGCTCTCTTTAGCCCTTTTATGGAGCATTAAAACCGCATAACTCCCTTGTAAAAGGCTGATGCTTTTTTCAAAGGCTTTCAATAAATCGATCTCGCTTTTAAGCGTTTCTTCTAATAAATGTGCAATCACTTCCGTGTCCGTTTGGCTTAAAAACGCATGCCCCTTTTCTTCTAGTTCCTTTTTCAAAACGGCGTAATTTTCAATGATGCCATTATGCACTAAGGCTAAATTTTCTGTGAAATGCGGGTGGGCGTTTGCGCTGCTTGGCTTGCCATGCGTGGCCCATCTGGTGTGAGCGATACTCACGCCAAAATCCAAAAACTCTTTATTTTTAAGCTCTAGCGTAAGGTTTTCTAATTTCCCTTGAGTTTTAAACACTTCCAAACGATCAGCGCTCAATACGGCTAAACCAGCGCTGTCATAGCCTCTGTATTCTAATTCCTTTAAACCCTCTAAAAGAATGGATTTTTTCTCGCTATCCCCTATATAACCTACAATCCCGCACATTTAAAACACCAATAACCCTTTTTTGATCTTATTTAAAGCGTTAATAAGCTCCTTCAATCGCTCCACTTCTTCGCTTAATTGCGTAAAAAACGCTTCATTCACGCCCTTTGGCATGTCCATGCTCCCTCTTTTAATTTCAATAAAATCCCCCAAACTCAAATTCGCTAATTTTAAAAGCATTTCAATTTCATTTTGCGAGTCTTCAATCTCCGCTAAAATCTTGCGTATTTTTTCAAACATTCAACCGCCTTTAATTTTAGAATGTTCCATGATAGCTAAAGTATTCTTATAAGCTTTTGAGCGTGTCTTCTAAAATTTGTTTGACTTTAGCGTGGTTTTCTTTAAATTCCTTATGCACATTAAGCCCTACATAGTTACTCACGCAAAAAATCCCTTTAGCCTTCAAAGAAAACGCCCTAGCCACGCTTAAGACGCTAAAAAACTCCATGTTTTCTAATAAAACGCCCTTTTGAGCCATTTTTTTAGCAAATATTTCGCTGGTGTGGATATAGTTACTGCTATTGACGCACACCCTTTTAAAAAGAGCCTCCTCTTTGGTTTCTATTTGAATGAAATTATCCAAAGGCGTGTAGCTGTTTAAATGGCTAAAACTCTCTTCAACCTGATAGCCACAAACGCTTTCAAACACGCTTAAAAGCTCAATTTCTGGGCTATAACTCCCCGCACTCCCTATAAAAATAAGGCTTTCTGTATCAGGGTTTTTTAGGCACATTCTCGTTAAATTAATCGCGCTCTCTATCAAACCCACACCAATAGGAATCGCTCCCTTTAAAGTTTCATTCCTTCCAGCGCAAAGCAGCATGAAAATCCTTTTTTTCGCATCTATTAGATTATTATGAGTAAGCATTATAGACAAACCCTTAAAAGAAACACCTTAATTTTAAGGCTTCATTCACATTTCATTCACATGTTATTCCTTTTTCATTCACAACTTATTCACGCTATAATAACGCCATGGATACCAACAACAATATTGAAAAAGAAATCTTGGCGCTAATCAAACAAAAAGTTAGCCTCATAGAGTATGAAAATTGCTTGAGCCAGCTCAAATACAACCCTAATGCGAGCAAGAGCGACATTGCCTTTTTTTATGCCCCTAACATGCTCTTATGCAATTGGATTACGGCTAAACACGGCGCGTTGCTTAAAGAAATTTTAAGTCAGAATAAAGTCGGCATGCATTTAGCCCATAGCGTGGATGTGCGTATTGAAGTAGCGCCTAAAATCCAAATTAGCGCTCAACCTAACATCAATTACAAAGCGGTAAAAACGAGCGTCAAAGACTCTTACACTTTTGAAAATTTCGTCGTAGGCTCATGCAATAACACCGTTTATGAAATCGCTAAAAAAGTCGCCCAAAGCGATACCCCCCCTTATAACCCGGTGCTTTTTTATGGCGGCACAGGGTTAGGCAAAACGCACATTTTAAACGCTATCGGTAACCATGCCCTAGAAAAGCATAAAAAAGTCGTGTTAGTCACTTCAGAAGATTTTTTGACAGACTTCCTGAAGCATTTAGACAACAAAACCATGGATTCTTTTAAAAAAAAATACCGCCATTGCGACTTTTTCTTGTTAGATGACGCCCAATTTTTGCAAGGAAAACCCAAGCTAGAAGAAGAATTTTTCCACACTTTTAACGAATTGCACGCCAACAGCAAACAAATCGTATTGATTTCAGACCGATCGCCTAAAAACATCGCCGGCTTAGAAGATCGCTTAAAATCGCGCTTTGAATGGGGGATAACCGCTAAAGTCATGCCCCCTGATTTAGAAACCAAACTTTCCATTGTCAAACAAAAATGCCAGCTCAATAAAATCACTTTGCCTGAAGAAGTGATGGAATACATCGCCCAACACATCAGCGACAATATCCGCCAAATGGAAGGCGCGATCATTAAAATCAGCGTGAATGCGAACTTAATGAACGCTCCCATTGATTTGAACCTCGCTAAAACCGTTTTAGAAGATTTGCAAAAAGATCATGCTGAAGGCTCAAGCTTAGAAAATATCTTGATCGCTGTCGCGCAAAGCCTAAATCTCAAATCCAGTGAAATCAAAATCTCTTCGCGCCAAAAAAATGTCGCTCTAGCGAGAAAATTAGTCGTGTATTTCGCCAGGCTTTATACCCCTAACCCCACGCTCTCGCTCGCTCAATTTTTGGATTTAAAGGATCATTCAAGCATTTCTAAAATGCATTCTAGCGTTAAAAAAATGCTTGAAGAAGAAAAAAGCCCCTTTATCTTAAGCCTTAGAGAAGAAATCAAAAACCGCCTGAACGAATTGAACGACAAAAAAACCGCTTTCAATTCAAGTGAATGAAAAAAGGCTTATCAAAAAGCGTTTCATTCACTTTTTTTACATCCCACAACCCCCCTAAAAACGCGCGTCTTTAAAGCTTTTTCATTTTTCATTCCATTCATTCACGCCCCTACTACTGTTACTAACTATTATTAATCAAAGCGTTACCTATCTATAACTTATTTATAACTTTTATTAAACCCTTTTTTAAGCTATAATCCAAAATAAAAAGGAATCAACATGAAAAAAACCCTTTGTCTGTCTTTCTTTCTGACTTTCTCTAACCCTCTTCAAGCCCTTGTGATCGAGCTTTTAGAAGAAATCAAAACTTCGCCGCATAAAGGCACTTTTAAAGCTAAAGTCCTTGATTCTAAAGAACCAAGACAAGTTTTAGGCGTTTATAATATCTCCCCACACAAAAAACTCACGCTCACTATCACCCACATATCCACTGCAATTGTCTATCAACCCCTTGATGAAAAACTTTCTTTAGAAACGACCTTAAACCCCAACCGCCCTACTATTCCCAGAAACACCCAAATTGTTTTTTCTTCAAAAGAATTGAAAGAGTCACACCAAATGCCTTCTTTAAACGCGCCCATACAAAAACCACAAAACAAACCCACTCCATCGCAACAACCTCTTCAAAACTTTTCTTACCCAGAGTCCAAACTAGACTCTAAAAACCCTAAAAACAGCCTTTTACAGCCTTTAGCCACTCCTAATAAAACAAGTTCCGCTAATGAAGTTAAAACGCCAACAAACGACACTAAACCCCCTTTAAAGCATTCTTCACAAGATCAAGAAAACAACCTCTTTGTAACGCCACCCACTGAAAAAACGCTCCCTAACAACACCCCTAACGCTGATATTAATGAACACAATGAAAGCAATGAGAATAGGGATAATGCGGAAAAACAAGCCGTTAGAGATCCTAATGTTAGAGAATTTGCGTGCGGGAAGTGGGTCTATGATGATGAAAATTTACAAGCCTATCGCCCAAGCATTTTAAAGCGCGTTGATGAAAACAAACAGACTGCGACAGACATTACCCCTTGCGATTACAGCAACGCTGAAAATAAAAGCGGTAAAATCACTACCCCCTATACTAAAATCTCTGTTCAAAAAACAGAGCCTTTAGAAGAGCCGCAAACTTTTGAAGCTAAAAACAATTTTACCATCCTCCAAGCCAGAAGCTCTACAGAAAAATGCAAAAGGGCCAGAGCGCGAAAAGACGGCACGACTAGGCAATGCTATCTGATAGAAGAGCCTTTAAAACAAGCGTGGGAGAGCGAGTATGAAATCACCACGCAATTAGTGAAAGCTGTATATGAGCGCCCCAAACAAGACGATCAAACAGAGCCGACTTTCTATGAAACCAGCGAACTAGCTTATTCTTCCACACGAAAAAGCGAAATAACGCGCAATGAATTGAATTTGAATGAAAAGTTCATGGAATTTGTGGAAGTGTATGAGGGGCATTATTTAAACGATATAGTCAAAGAAAGCAGTGAATACAAAGAATGGGTTAAAAACCATGTGCGCTTTAAAGAAGGGGTGTGCATGGTTTTAGAAATAGAAGAGCAACCACGAGCCAAAAGCACGCCTTTGAGTATTGAAAACTCTCGTGTTGTTTGTGTCAAAAAGGGGAATTATTTATTCAACGAAGTTTAAGATGGTGGCTTGAGGCGGAATCGAACCACCGACACGAAGATTTTCAGTCTTCTGCTCTACCGACTGAGCTATCAAGCCAAGCAAAAGACAATTATTACATAAAAAAGGTAAAATAAAGCTTAATTTTTAAAAAATGACTAAAAAATATAATTTACTCAAAAAGGAACAAGGATTACAATGAAATTGATTTCATGGAATGTGAACGGGTTAAGAGCTTGCATGACTAAGGGCTTTATGGATTTTTTCAATAGCGTTGATGCGGATGTTTTTTGCATTCAAGAATCTAAAATGCAACAAGATCAAAACACCTTTGAATTTAAAGGGTATTTTGATTTTTGGAATTGCGCGATTAAAAAGGGCTATTCTGGGGTGGTAACTTTCACTAAAAAAGAGCCTTTAAGCGTGAGCTATGGTATCAATATAGAAGAGCATGACAAAGAGGGGCGCGTGGTAACTTGCGAATTTGAGTCGTTTTATTTAGTGAATGTTTATGTCCCTAATTCCCAACAAGCCCTATCCAGGCTTAGTTATCGCATGAGTTGGGAAGTGGAATTTAGAAAATTTTTAAAAGCTTTAGAGTTAAAAAAACCTGTCATTGTGTGCGGGGATTTGAATGTGGCTCACAATGAAATTGATTTAGAAAACCCTAAAACAAACCGAAAAAATGCGGGCTTTAGCGATGAAGAGAGAGGGAAATTCAACGAGCTTTTGAACGCCGGTTTTATTGACACTTTCCGTTATTTTTACCCTAACAAAGAAAAGGCTTACACCTGGTGGAGTTACATGCAACAAGCAAGGGATAAAAACATTGGTTGGCGCATTGATTATTTTTTATGCTCTAATCCTTTAAAAACGCGCTTAAAAGACGCTTTAATCTATAAAGATATTTTAGGGAGCGATCATTGCCCGGTAGGGTTAGAATTGGTTTAAAGATAGAAAGTGTGCGAAATAAAGACAGAAAAAAGCCTTACAAAGGCTGAGTTGTATTCAAAAGCAAAAGGCCATTTGATCCCCACTTCAATACTAGCGTCATGGTGGAATAGCACGGTTTGGAATTTAAACCCCACTAAACCCAACATCCTGAAATTGGAAGTTTTGAGCGAAAACCCTTGAATGCTACGCCAATCGTCAATGATGAAATTCGCGCTGTGTTTGGAAATCGTCCATGTGTTTTCGGCAACTTGCATGCCATAAAAAAGGGAAAAAACATACAAGGGGTTCTTATTGTATTCCACGATCAAATCCCCCCCAAAGCCATAGGTGAACATGTTCGCTTGAGCGCCTGTTCTTTTATTGAGTATGACATTCCCATAATCCATAAAAAAGTAATAGCGAGAATAAAACCAGTAATTGGTGGGGTTAATCTCCCAGCCTAAAGAAAAGCTTGCCCCTTCAATCGTGCGTTTAAGATCGTTGTATTTTTTCATGATCATTTTCCCTACCTGATATTGAGAAGCCACATAAAAACGGCTTTTAGCTTGCATAATGGTAGGGTTTAAAAAATAAACGCTTAAAAATAAGGGGGTTACTTTTTTAAATAAATCCTTTGAAAAAAATTTCAAACTTTAATATTTCCTGTTGAGTGGGGAGTTGAGATTGTCTTGGTGGTTAGTGGCTCGTTGCAAAACATTGTTCGTTCTTTTTTGCGAAGGATCAGCGTTTTCTTCATTGATTTCATCAATTTTATTTTCGTTATTGATCAAATCATTCACTTCTTTGGTGGCTTTTTCATTATCTTCTTCATGTTCAATTTTTTCCACATCGTTATTAGCTTGATTGTTTTGCGTCTTTTTAGTGGTTTGGTGGTTGTTTTGGTGCGATTGAGACGATTTTTTAGGCTCATCTTTGCATGCACTAAACAGGCTTAAAACAAAAGAGATGGCGATAAAATGAGTGATTTTAGATTTCATCAATTAAATTTCCTTAAGTCAATGTATAATTTGATTATCTTATCATAAAAATGATTAAGGATTGGCTAGGGTAAGAACAAATTGCAAGAAACAGCTAATTTATTAAAAACATTGAATGTGAAATCGCTCTTAGAAGCCTTGCTTGTTTATACGCCCAAAGGCTATAAAGATTTAAATCTGTTAAAACATTTTGAACTGGGCTTGAGTGGCGTTTTAGAAGTGGATATTTTAGATAAAAGAAACTACGCCAAAGTTTTAAAGATTTTTGCCTATTCCAAACGATTTTACAAAAATTTAGAGCTTGTTTTTTTCAATTACAGCGCATTCCATCACAACCAGTTTAAAACCGGCGAGAGTTTGTTCATTTATGGTAAATTAGAGCAAAGCTCTTTTAATCAGGCTTATATCATTAACACGCCTAAAGTCCTTACCGAATTTGGAAAAATTTCTTTAATTTTTAAAAAAGTTAAAAATCATAAAAAAATACAAGAAAATTTACAAAAACTCATTTCATTAGAGAATTTAAAAAAGGAAGGCATTAAAGAGAATATCGCGCATTTATTGTTAGAAATCTTTTTCCCCACGCCGCATTTTGTCAAGGATTTTGAAACTCATAAAAATTTTTCTTCACAACATTTAAACGCATTAAAATACATTGAAATGCTTTTTTATATGAAAAATTTAGAGCGCAAAAAATTGCAATTCAATGCTAAAATCGCATGCCCCAATAACAGCGAGCGCTTGAAAGCGTTTATTGCTTCTTTACCCTTTCAACTCACCAACGACCAACAAAACGCCATTAAAGAAATCCAAAGCGATCTTGCTAGCCCTATAGCGTGCAAGCGTTTGATTATAGGCGATGTGGGGTGCGGGAAAACGATGGTGATTTTAGCGAGCATGGTATTAGCTTACCCTAATAAAACCCTTTTAATGGCGCCCACTTCCATTCTCGCTAAACAGCTTTATAACGAAGCCTTAAAATTTTTACCCCCTTATTTTGAAGTGGAATTACTGCTTGGCGGGAGCCACAAGAAGCGATCCAATCATTTGTTTGAAACAATCACGCATGTGGTTATAGGCACGCAAGCGTTGTTGTTTGATAAGCGCGATTTGAATGAATTCGCTCTAGTGATCACTGATGAGCAGCACCGATTTGGCACAAAGCAACGCTACCAATTAGAAAAAATGGCAAGCAGTAAGGGCAATAAACCCCATTCCTTGCAATTTTCCGCTACCCCCATTCCTCGCACGCTTGCCCTAGCCAAAAGCGCGTTCGTGAAAACGACCATGATTAGAGAAATCCCTTATCCTAAAGAGATTGAAACTTTAGTTTTGCATAAAAGAGATTTTAAAATAGTGATGGAAAAAATCAGCGAAGAAATCGCTAAAAACCATCAAGTCATTGTCGTCTATCCGCTGGTGAATGAAAGCGAAAAAATCCCGTATTTATCGCTCAGTGAGGGGGCGAGTTTTTGGCAAAAACGCTTTAAAAAGGTTTATACCACTTCAGGGCAGGATAAAAATAAAGAAGAAGTGATTGAAGAATTTAGAGAGTCCGGGAGCATTCTTTTAGCGACTACGCTCATTGAGGTGGGCATTTCTTTACCACGATTGAGCGTGATGGTGATTTTAGCGCCCGAAAGGTTAGGCTTAGCGACTTTACACCAGTTAAGAGGGCGCGTTTCTCGTAACGGATTGAAAGGCTATTGTTTTTTATGCACGATCCAAGAAGAAAACGAACGATTAGAAAAATTTGCTGATGAATTAGACGGCTTTAAAATCGCTGAATTGGATTTAGAATACAGAAAAAGCGGGGACTTGCTCCAGGGCGGGGAGCAGAGCGGGAATAGTTTTGAATACATTGACTTAGCCAAAGATGAAAACATTATCGCTGAAGTGAAACGGGATTTTTTGAGAAGCGTTTCACGGGGAACATTTGAAAGTTAAGGTGGAATCGGGTAATTTAAATCATTTAAAAAAAGGATAGAGATGCAAAATAAAGAAATTTATGGAGAAAAAAGCGTTAAGGAAAAAAATTTAGAGGTTTTTAATCGTTATTTTCCCGGTTGCTTGAGTGTGGAAAATGATAACAAGCTCACGCTAAATGTGGGAAGATTAAAAGCGTTACTAGGGGATTTTAGCGAGATAAAAGAAGAGGGCTATGGGTTAGATTTTGTGGGTAAGAAAATCGCCTTAAATCAAGCTTTTAAGAAAAATAATAAGATTTTAAAGCCCTTAAACGAATCCACTAGCAAGCACATTCTCATCAAGGGCGATAATTTAGACGCTCTCAAAATCTTAAAACAAAGTTATAGCGAAAAAATCAAAATGATTTACATTGATCCGCCTTACAACACTAAAAATGAGAATTTTATCTATGGCGATGATTTTTCGCAATCCAACGAAGAAATTTTAAAAACATTGGATTATTCTAAAGAAAAGCTGGATTATATCAAGAATCTTTTTGGGTCAAAATGCCATAGCGGGTGGCTTAGTTTCATGTATCCTAGATTGTTGCTCGCTAAAGATTTGCTCAAACAAGACGGCGTGATTTTCATTTCTATTGACGATAACGAAGCCGCCCAACTCAAACTTTTATGCGATGAAATTTTTGGGGAGGGGAATTTTGTGGCTGAAATGCCAAGATTAACAAAGAAAGCAGGAAAATCCACTAATCAAATCGCTAAAAATCATGATTATGTTTTGTGTTATCAAAAGAATAATATCAATTTTAAACAGATTGATATTGATGAAAACGATTACCCTTTAAAAGATGAATTTTACAATGAAAGAGGTGGGTATAAATTAAATCAAAATTTGGATTACAATTCACTTCAATATAATAAAAAAATGGATTATGAAATTGTAATTAGTAATGAAAAGTTTTATGCTGGCGGATTGGAAACTTATACTGAAAGACAAAAAGGTAATTTTGGAACGATTGATTGGGTTTGGCGTTGGAGCAAAGCAAAATTTGACTTTGGATTGGCTAATGGTTTTGTAGAAGTTAAAAACAATAGAATTTATACAAAAACTTACACAAAGGCTAAAATATCTGATAGCAAGCCTTATAAAATAGAATATTTTAACCGCACTAAAAATATTTCAAGTATAGAATTTTTAGATAATAAATACTCTAATGATATGTCAAATAAAAAGTTGCAATCAATTTTTAATGTTAAGAATATTTTTGATTATTCTAAACCTGTTGAATTGATAAGTTTTCTCATAGATCAAACTACCGAAAAAGGCGACATCATCTTAGATTTTTTCGCCGGGAGCGGGACAACCGCGCATGCCGTGTTGGAGAGTAATAAGAGCGATTATCAAAAATTAAGTGAGGGGGGGGGTCATTTAATGGCTTGAACGCTGCATTTAAAGAAAGACAGTTCATTCTCGTCCAATTAGATGAAAAAATTGATCCCAAGAAAAACAAAAGTGCGCATGATTTTTGTTTAAACACCCTAAAATCCACCTCCCCGAGCATTTTTGACATCACCGAAGAAAGGATTAAAAGAGCGGGGGCCAAAATCAAAGAAGCTTGCGCGTATTTAGATGTGGGGTTTAGAGCGTTTGAAATCATTGATGATGAAACGAACGATAAAAATCTCGATGAAGCCAATCAAAAGGATTTATTCGCTTATTCTAACCCAAAAAAAAGAGAAACTCAAACGATTTTAACCAATCTTTTATGCTGTGAGAATTTAGAGCTCACCACCCCTATAACTTGCTTGATTGAAAACGCCTTGTATCTGGCTCAAAATACGGCTTTCATTGTGGGGGATATAGAAATGAGCGAAGTTTTAGAAAACTTGAAAGATAAAGGGGTGGAAAAAATTAGCGTGTATATGCCAGCTATCAGTAACGATAGGCTGTGTTTGGAATTGGGCAGTAATTTGTTGGATTTGAAATTAGAGAGTGGCGATTTAAAGATTAGGGGGTAGAGATGAAAATCAAATTCAAACGATTGGATTATCAAGAAAAATGCTTGAATCAAATTTTAGGGGTGTTTAAGGGGATCTATTTGAGAGAGCCAGAAAATGACGCTCAAAGGATTTCTAACCCTGTTTTTGAAATAGGGGAACTCAAAGATCTTTTATTAGAAAATATCCAAAATTTGCAATCAGAGCAAAAAATAACCCAGAAAAGCGTGGGGATTGACAAGTCGTTAAACTGCGATATTTTAATGGAAACAGGCACCGGGAAGACCTTTTGCTTTTTGGAAGGCGTTTATGCCTTGCACCAAAACTACCATTTGTCAAAATTTATCGTTTTAGTGCCAAGCAACGCCATTAAATTAGGGGTTTTAAAGAGCGTTGAAATCACCAGAGAATTTTTTAAAAGCGAGTATTCTACGCATTTGGAAAGCTATGAAGATATAAGGAGCTTTATTCTAGCGAGCAATCACAAATGCTGCGTGTTGGTGATGACTTTTTCTGCCTTCAATAAAGAGGGTAATGTTATTAATAAATCATGTTTAGAAAACACGCATCTATTCAATGGCGCAAAAAGTTACATGCAAGCTTTAGCGAGTATCCGCCCGGTAGTGATCATGGACGAACCGCACCGATTTTTAGGCGATAAAACAAAAAAATATTTGGAACAATTAAACGCTTTAATCACGCTCAGGTTTGGGGCGACTTTTAAAGATGATTATAAGAATTTGATTTACGCGCTAGATAGCAAAAAAGCGTTTGATTGCGCCCTAGTGAAAAGCATTAGCGTGGCGTCTGTGGGGGAGAGTAACGAGTATTTTTTAGAGCTTAAAGGGGTTGTAAAGACACAAAACGACTATGAAGCTGCAATTAACTACACGAATTTAGAAAATAAAACTCAAAGCGTCAAGGTCAAAAGGCACGATAATTTAGGCACGCTAACTCAAATCAGCGCTTTAGAAGATTGCATTGTAGAAAACATCACTAAAACTGAGATTCGTTTTCTCAATGGCTTTAATTTGTTACTGGATCAAAAAGAGCCTTTTTCTCATCTTTTAGAGGGCGAGCAAGAAGTGATGCTGAAAGAAGCGATAAAAAGCCATTTTGAAAGAGAAGAAGGGCTTTTTAAAAAGGGGATTAAAGCCTTGTGCATGGTGTTTATTAGCGGGGTGAATAGCTATTTAAGCGAGAATGAAAAGCCGGCGAAATTAGCCCTTTTATTTGAAAAACTCTACCAGCAAAAGCTTGAAGAAGTCTTAAAAAAAGAAGATTTAGATGAAAATTATAGAGCGTATTTAGAACGCACCAAAGACAATATTCAAAAAGTGCATGGAGGGTATTTTGCTAAAAGCAAGAAAGAGAGCGATGAAGCCCAAGTGATCGCTCTCATTTTAAAAGAAAAAGAAAAATTGCTGAGTTTTGAATCCGATCTCAGGTTTATTTTTTCGCAATGGGCGTTGCAAGAGGGGTGGGATAACCCTAATGTGATGACGATTTGCAAATTAGCCCCTAGCCATTCCAATATCACTAAATTGCAACAAATCGGTAGGGGGTTAAGGCTCGCTGTGAATGATAAGGGCGAACGCATCACTAAAGAGCATGCTGATTTTGATTTTGTCAATGAATTGGTGGTGATCGTGCCGCAAGTTGAGGGGGATTTTGTGGGAGCGATCCAGCAAGAGATAAGCGAACATAGCTTGATTAAACAAGCATTTAGTGCAGAAGAGTTAGAAAAAAGCGGCATTGTTGGAAAAGGGTATTACGGGTTTTTATTGGAAACATTAGAGGGTTTGGGTTTTGGAGAAAAAACAGATGATGAAAACTTTAAACTCACTCTCAATCAAAACGAATTTTTAGAAAAAGAGCCAGAACTTGAAAAATTAAAAGACAAGAAATACCTGAATCTTGAAAAATTAAAAGATTTTTTAAAAGATCGTTTAGTGGGCCATTTTAGAGTGAGGAACAAAAACGAGCGAAAGAGTGAAAAAATCAAAATCAATAAAGAAAATTTTAAAAAATTTGAAACCTTATGGGAGGGTTTGAATCATCAAGCCCGGATCGCTTATGCCATTGATAGCGAGAGCTTGATTGATGAGATTGTCAAAAAGATCGATTCTTCTTTTAATGTCAAATCAAAAATCGTTTCGGTTACGACTCATAAAAAAGTAGAAACTATGGGAAATGACGCTAAAACAGAGAGTTTTGAGCGAAAAAGCGCATGCGTGTGGAGCTTGCATGAATTTATCAGCGCCTTGTCTAATAAGGTGAAATTGAGTTTTAAAAGCGTGGCTAAAGTGTTGGAAAACATTGATGAAAACAAGTTTGAGCTAATTAAAAAAAACGAACAAGAGAGCTTAAGGCGTTTAGAAGAGCTGTTTTTGGAAATTATTTATCAAAATATTAAAGATAAAATTTCCTATCAAATGCGCGAAACGACGATTAAAAACAGAAAAAACGATGCGTTTTATGATGAAAAAGGTGGAATTAGAGAATTTTTAGACGGGAGTTTGAGGGGGGATAAATATGAAATTAAAAATTCAAGCGCTCAAGAAAAATGCCTGTATGAAAATTTCATGCAAGTGGAGAGCGAGATTGAAAAAGACACGATTGAAGAATCTAACGACACTAAAATCATTGTTTTTGGCAAGCTCCCTAGGGTTAAGATACCGATAGGGTTAAATCAAACTTATAGCCCTGATTTTGGGTATGTGGTTGAAAATAACGATAAAAAAGTGTTGTTAGTGGTAGAAACTAAGGGGGTTGAAAATGAAAGCGAATTGCGCGAAGAAGAAAAGCGGAAAATTTCAACCGCTAAGAAATTTTTTAAAGCTTTAAAAAAGCAAGGCGTGAATATTGAATACAAAACCAAAATTAAAAAAGATCAATTAAGCGCGTTGATTAATGAAGTTTTAAATCGTAAAGATTAGAGTTACCCTAATGTTTCACATGGAACAATTTTAAAGAAAAGCGTTTTATTTAAAATTCATGGCGCTTTTGTTATAATCGTTTTTATCCCATTTTAAAGGCGTTTTATGATTGAGTTCGCTCGCATCTCGCTCAAGGATTTTATTAAAAAATACAATCCCCAAGAACCCAAAAAGGAAACTATAGAAAATTTTGAAGAAGAAATAAACAGCTTATTAGAAAACGCAAAAAAACAAGAGAGTGAAGAATTTCAAAAAAATAAAATCAATAAGTTTTTAGAAAATACCTATGGCTATGAATGCAATACCAATAAAAAAGTGGATAGCGCGATCTATGTGGGTAAAGAAGCTTGGGTGCTTATTGAAGCCAAAGCCCTAAACAATAAGAACGAATTCCCCAAAGACAGAGAAAACCCGCTCAGTAAAGCCTTTTGTCAAATGGTTTTTTATTTTTTAGAAGAAATAGAAAACAACAACTCCCTAAAACACGCCATTATTTGCAACGCGCATGAATTTTTCCTCTTTGATTGTAAGGATTTGCTCAACCTTTTCCAAAACGATAAAAAAATCAAAAAACTCCATAAAGATTGCGTTAAAAAAGAAGGCACAGACTCTAGCACCAAAAGATTCTACAGCGATTTAGAGGAATATTTAAAAAAGGATTTTGAAGGCGAACTCCGCTACACTCACTTTAATTTGAGCAGCTATAATCCTAAAGAACTCCCTTTGATTTACCAAGTTTTGAGCCACGAAGTCCTTTTAAAGCAAAGGAAAACCCTTGACGCTAACACGCTTAACAAAGATTTTTATGAAGAATTGCTCTATATTTTAGGGTTAGAGGAGCAAAATGACAAAGGGAAAATTTTAATCAAGCCCAGCCGCACCGAAAACTCCCTAAGCGATGCTTTAAAAAAAGAATACAATAATTTAGACGATGAAGAAGTCATGGCGTTACTCATCGCTTGGAATAACCGCATCTTGTTTTTACGGCTTTTAGAAAGCCTTTTAATTTCTTTCAAGCATTTTGAAGAACCTTTTTTAACCATAGAAAACTTTAAAGATTTCAACGCCCTAAACACCCTCTTTTTTGAAGTTTTAGCCAAGAAAAATAACGAGCGTTCCTTAGAAAAAGAAGACAAGATTTCAGGAAAAATCCCTTATTTGAATTCCAGTTTGTTTGATAAAACGCCTTTAGAATCAAATGGGCATGAAATCAAATTGCTCAATAACGAGCCTTTAGAGATTCACCCTAAATCCGTTCTCAAAAAACATGAAAATTATCAAAAAGATTTAAAACCTTTGCCCTTGCTGGAATACCTTTTTGAATTTTTGCATTTTTATAAATTCACCACCACCCTTGAAGACATTAAAGATAATAAGGATACCAGCGAAAGCCGTTTGATTAACCCTAGCGTTTTAGGGCTTGTTTTTGAAAAACTCAACGGCTATAAAGAGGGGAGCTTTTATACCCCAAGCTTTATCACAAGCTACATGTGTAAAGAGAGTATCACGCCAATCGTGTTGGATAAATTCAATCAAAAATATAATATAGAATGTGAAGATTTAGAAGAATTAAAAAATTACCTCAAAAGCTATAAAAAGGATAAACGCAAAGAATACTTGCAACTTCTTCTCACTTTACGCATTTGCGATCCGGCGGTGGGGAGCGGGCATTTCTTGGTTTCAGCGCTCAATGAAATGGTGTGGATTGCTTATGAGCTAGAGCTTATTACTTCCTTGTATCGCCACTCTCTCAGATTAGAAAACGATGAAATCATCATTCATTACACGCAAACGGGTGAAATCTTTAACTACACCAAAGCGCATAGCGAAAACGACCCCCACCACCACATCCAAAAAGAACTTTTTGAACTTAAAAAATCCATCATTGAAAACTGCCTTTTTGGCGTGGATATTAACCCCAATTCTTGCGAAATCACCAAGCTCAGGCTATGGATAGAGCTTTTAAAATACAGCTATTATATTTTTGAAGAGGGCAAAAACACTAACGCGCTTGAAACCCTCCCCAACATTGATATTAACATTAAGTGCGGTAACAGCTTGATCTTTAACTTCCCCTTAAATTCTAAGCTCACCATAGGACAGACGCTAGAGTTTTCTAAAAATCTCAAAGCCGAAATCAAAGAATACAAAAATTCTGTAATGTTCTATAAAGAAGGTTTAGGAGAAAAAGCTAAAATCTTACAAAATATCGCTAAACTCAAATCCCTTATCATCAACTATTTTATCGAGCAACACCAAGCAAACAAACACCTTAAAGAAACGCTCAAGGCTTTTATAAGTGAATACGGCGATGGGATTTTTGATATTAGCGCAGCTTTTGGCATGGAAATGCTAAAGATCGCAAGGAAAAATAACTATAGATTTAATCCTACACTGACAAAAAAGCAACCAAGCCCCATAGGCGTTGAAGCGAACAGACTACTCATTAAAATCAAAGAATGCTATGAAACGCTAGAAAATCTAAAAAATTCCAAAACCCTTGAATGGCGCTTTGAATTCCCTGAAGTGTTGAACGATGAGGGGGATTTTTTAGGCTTTGATTGCATCATTGGGAATCCGCCTTATATAAATACTCGTGAATTGAGTAAAAATAATTCTGTTACTAAAGAGAAATATAGACAGATATATCGTGAAGTTAGTGGTTCATATGATATTTTTATATTGTTTATCTTAATGGGACTTCGGTTACAAAAAGTATCTAATTTTGCTTGGATTATCCCAAACAAATTCACTTCAACAGAATATGGGAGACCAATTTTTGAGAAATTAAAGTCAGAAAACAAGATCAGAAGTATTGTAGATGTATCGTATATAAAGACATTTGAAAGTGCATCAGTTTACCCAATTTTATTGATTGGAAAAAACAATTCTGTATATTCTGAATATTATATAGAAAGCCAAGATGATTTAAGTGATAACAACCTAAAGGAAAGAACGCTAAGTATTGCTAATCTCCGTTTTATCACAATGGCACAATATGGTTTAAAATTTCAATCAGGAACAACAGGATTTGAAGCTCAAAAAATTTTTAGTTATATTCAAAGTGGTTCTCAACAAGATTCAATTCCGTTTGCTGTAAGTGGATCTATAGATAAATATGTTTGTGATACATCAAGAGTTCCATATATGAGAAAATGCTTCAAATATCCACATATTTCAATAAAGGTTCCAGTTGCTAAAACAAAAATTGATTTTTGGACTAATGAAAAAATAGTTATCGCCGGTATGACTAAAGTTATAGAAGCATATTACACAAAAACTCCATTAGCCCTAGGCGTTGGAATATATGCCATATACGATTTTTGTGGTATCAATCCATTACTTATTTTGGGGGTTTTGAATAGTAGTTTTATGAGTTGGTATGCAAGAGAAAACTTTAAAGACAAACATATGTCAGGAGGCTATCTTGGATTAAATAAAGGTAACTTAGAAAAACTGCCAATGTTTGAACTTGAAAAATCAAACCAACCTACAGCAGACAGAATTATCGCTTTAGTGGATAAGATTTTAGCGCTAAAAGAAAAAGACCCTAAAGCCAACACCCAAAAATTAGAAAAAGAAATTGACGCCTTAGTCTATCAGATCTACAACCTCACCGATGAAGAAATTAAAACCATTGAAGAGGGGCAAGAAAAACCCCTTAAATAGGGGAAACCTTTAATGGGTTTTTTAACAACGGTTTTAACCCTATACTTAAAAAAGTATTTTTAAATATAATACGAGCTTTTTTGGACAATCCTTTGAAGGTGATTACCCCCCTAATCTCTAGCAAAAACTAGGGGGTGATTGTATCCTAACCTTACAAAAACGATTTTTATAAAAGCTGCAAACCACTCATTTAAAAA
Source organism: Helicobacter pylori Shi112 (assembly GCF_000277405.1). Classification (NCBI taxonomy): domain Bacteria; kingdom Pseudomonadati; phylum Campylobacterota; class Epsilonproteobacteria; order Campylobacterales; family Helicobacteraceae; genus Helicobacter; species Helicobacter pylori. The sequence goes on along the minus strand of NC_017741.1, from coordinate 1,562,311 downwards.
CTTTTTTAGAGATTGAATTTTAGATACCCTTAATTCTTAAACAAAGACTCTAAAGCTTCTACCCCTACTTTTTGCGTTTCTTTTTCGCTTTCATTTTCTGCGTTTTCTTTGACGCTAGGAATGGTTTCAAACTCTATGTGATAGCCTGTAAGCATGGACGCTAAGCACACATTCACCCCGCCTTTACCGATAGCTTTAGATTTTTCAATGTCTAATAAACGCACTTTAGCCTTTTGCAAATGGTTATTGACAATAAAACGCTCTTGAATGGACTCTTTTTCTTCAGCGCTCAATTCTTCTATAGGGATTTTTTTAATTTCAACGCTTAAAATTTTGGCTGGAGCGAGCGCGAGAGTGATATAAATTTCAGGCACATTAGAATACTCTATGCAATCAATATTTTCTTTATTCAGTTCGTTACTGATCGCATTAATGCGCACGCCCTTAACCCCCACAGCCGCGCCTATGGGATCAATCCTAGCGTTATGGGAAAAAAAGCTCACTTTCGCTCTGTTGCCTGGGATTCGCGCGCAATGGATGATTTCAATTTCTTTATCTTTAATTTCAGGGACTTCCAATTCCAATAAAGCTTCAAGCATTTTAGGGGTGGTGCGGCTCAGCTCTAATAATAAACCCTTTTTCGTGCGTTTGACTTGCGTTAAAACCGCTTTAAGGCTATCGCCTACTTTAAAACTCTCGCCCTTGATGCGATGGCGCATGGAAAGAACGCCTTGAAATTGCTGCTCAATCTCAATAAAAGTGTTTTGATTGTTATCCACTAAAATCACTTGCCCCATTAAAACGCTGTTAAGACGCTTTTGAAACGCTTCAAAGTGGCTGTCTTCTAACGCTTTTTCTAACTGGTATTGCAAATCTTTAAAAAGGCGGTTGATCGCTCCTTGCTTCATGCTCTCCAAACTCAAGCTGTAAGACAATTCGTCTTTAATCTTAACGCTTGGATCCATTTCTTTGGCTTTAGACAAGCTGATGTATTTAGAAGGGTCGTTAATCAATCTTTCATCATTATCTTCTAAAACTTCTACCAACTGGATAAGCTGGAGCTGCTTGTTTTCTTCAACCACCAAGTAGCGCGCTAGGGGGTCTAATTCATTTTGCGCCATTTTTAACAAACAGCCTTGAATCACTTTTGAAATCATCTCTTTAGGCAAATTTTTTTCATACGCAATGCATTCTATAAGATCGCTGATTTTTTCCATTCTTAAGTTCCTTTAAATTTATTTTCTATCATTCTCTATTTGTGGGGGGTATGGCGCGTTTAAAAGGAATTTTATTATAGCGAATTTTTAAGCTTTGTTAAGAATTTCTGCTAAGATTAGAGCGATTTTTTCAAAATCTTTTTCATTCAGGCTAAAGACTTCCAAGCATACAAATTCGCATGAAATCCTTGCGATAATGCCTTTTTGAAAAAGCTTTAAATAAAGTTTCTCACCATTTAAAGCGCGGGTGTTTTTGGGCTGGATTTTCACGCAAAAGGATTCTAATTCTCTATCGGGCAAATTCCCTATTTTAGAAAAGCTAGAGGCTATGCTCACATTCAATTCTAAAGGCTTTAAAAGGGCGTAGAGTTTGAGGGCTTTTTGCAATAATGCGTCTTTAGTTTGGTTCAATAACGCATGAATTGTAATGTCTTCTTGATGACTTGCCCATGCTTTTAGGCTGTGAAAAAGCAAGGTGAGCGTGATTTTACCCACCCTTAAGGCTCTATAAAGGGGGTGGTTTTTTAACGCTTCAACCCATTCTTTTTGCCCCATAATAATGCCCGCTTGCGCGCTGTTAAAGAGTTTATCTGCGCTAAAGCTTAAAAGCGATGGTTTGAGAGCTAAAATTTCTTCTAAAGCCGCTCTGTTTAACAAATCCACATCCCCTAAATTGTAATAATCAATGAGATCATGCTCTTTAGCTAGAGTTTGTAAATCTTTAAAGGGCGTGTCTTTTTTAAAATGGGGGTTGTGGGTTTTAAATAGCATTTTGCTGTTTTCATTCAAGGCTAAGCGGTAATCCCTTAAATAAGCGCGATTGGTGTTTCCCACTAAATGCAGCCTGGCCCCACTACTTAACAAAATGTCTTTAAGGTTAAAATCCCCCCCCACTAATTCGCCATAAGAAACAACGATTTCTTTTTCTTGCGCTAAAGCGTTAGCAATGAGAAATATCGCGCTGGTGTTGTTATTGACAACCAAAATTTCTTCGGTGTCAAAACACGCTTTGAAAAGCTTTTTTAAAGGGGTTAAGCGGTTCTTTTTTTTAGCGGTGTTTAAATCGCATTCTAAATCAATGGGATGGGTTAAAACTTCTTTTAAATAAGGTTCAATTGTTTCATAAAATTGCGCGCTAAAAAACGATCGCCCATGGTTTTCATCAAAAACGCTCGTGCTCGCATTGATGATTTTTTGATAAGGGCTTTTCAAAAGATCCGGGGTTATTGGGAGCGTTTCTTTAGCCATAGTGGAGTGCGTTTGATTCCTTTTTGAGAGTTAAAATAAAGCGTTATCTTAAACTAAACTCGCTAAATTTTTGATAAAACTACTTTTTTAAAATCCTTAAGAGTATCTTAATGAGTTTATTGAGTGAGCGGAACTTTTTCCATAGAGTTTGGCGGTTTCTATAGGGCTTATTCATGCTTGTTTCCATGTTCAAAATTCAAAAAGAAATCCTAGGATTTCTTTAATTTTAGAACTGATAGGATACCTCAAAACGCGCGTTAAATCCAGGGGCAGGGAGCGCCATGCGCTTGCCTTTGGGGATCATATCGCTCGCTGGAGCGTCCGCGCTCGCTTGAAACACAGAAGTTTGATCCACATATTGCTTGTTTAAGATATTGTTAAACACGGCTGAAATCCTCAAACCCTGCCACCTTTTAGAAGGAGGAGTCCAATTGATAAAGACATTATGCACGCCATACCCGGGTTTATGGATTTTTATCAAGCCGTATTGCGGGTAATAGATAGAATAGCCCTCATAATACATGTTAGTTACAAAGCGTGAGAGCCAAGTTAAAGTAAGCCCCCATCTGCGAATATCATAATCGGCTTTTAGGATAAACACATTCCCAGTCGTTGCAGCTAGAGCGTAAGTGTCCGCTAATAAATGCCCTCTAGCCGTTGGCCAAGAGCGAGCCACTGAGAAAGTCCCTAAGAAATTCTTATACCTCACATTCCCTGAAACTTCGTAACCATAGATATTAATGGTTTCGGGTAAATTCCCTGACATGTTTTTTGCGGTCGCATTACCCCCTCCGTTTTTAGAAGTGTCTTGCCCGTAGCTGTTGATGAAGTTATTGATGACTTGATAGAACGCTGCCCCACGCACATTGAAATACTTGCTGTTGTAATCCACATTGAATTCCACATTTTGACCGATCGCAGGGCGCAAGTTCCTTTGATAAATCACCGTAGGATCGCGCATCAAAACGCCATCGCCAGGCAAAGCCCCCTTAGTTACATACGCATAACTCACTTTCAAGCCAATGCTTTCAATGGGGTTATAAAGCACGGTTGCAGAAGGCGAGAAACCAGAAGTTACATGCGTGCGGCCGTTTTTGTCTAGCAAGGTGTAAATATCATAACGAGTTCCCGCACCCACGATCACATTGCTTAAAATATTGTAGTTTGCTTGCATGAACCCACCGATGATATTCCCGATCGCATGCGAATTTTGGGGCATGTTACGATAGAGCGGGTTAGGCGTGTTTAGATTTTGAGGGTATTGAGAGCTTTGATCAGTGTAGTAATGGCGGTAAGGCAAGCCCGGCCCATTAGGGTCGTTAGGATCAATATTGTTTTTATAATAGCCGTTTTTGCCTTTATCTAATCCAGAGAAAACGCTCAGGTTTTGATAAATCATGCCGTATTCAAACACATTCCCATAATCTTCGCTAATGGGGTGGGTTACTTTAAAATTAACGCCCGAGTTGATTAGAAAAATCCTTCTGGCTAAAGTCCCCTCAGCGTCCGCATTCCCTAAAGTCCAATCGTTTGCACTAGGGTTTTGAGCGTTAGGGGGGGTCATGTCATAATCGGGATTTTTAGGGACAAGCCCATGATAAACATTCGCGCTTGTAGAAAGCATAGTAGCGTTAAGCTGCCCATACCCTGCTTGCGCCCCTCCACTAGAATCGCTATCCCCTTGCCAACTAATAGAGTTAGGCGCGCCATAGCCTATTTGATACCCTCCATTAGAAGGCCTGATAGCCCCTTGCGTGCATTGGCTGATATTGTCCGGGTTATTACACCACTCCTTAACTTCAGGGATATAATCCGGGTTGGCTGGCTCGTTAGAATTGTAAGCGAAGGGATTCACCACAGGGTTGTAATTCCCCCCCCTTACCCCTAAAAAGGCGGTGGATTCAACGTGCGGCTGGTTAAAATTAGGGCCGCCTTCATGCTTGTATTTCAGGCTCAAATTGTGGTTGAAGTTGATCGTATGGGCTAATTCTTTCCCAAAGTCAATCACAAAGGGGGCTGGCTGGCTTCCTGGGTCGTTAGCTTTAGAGAGCGCTGAAGTGGTGTTAGGGCGTAAAAGCCTTGTAGAATTGTCTCGTGTGAGGTTGTAGCTCACGCTGATGCTATCGGTTTCGTTGATATAGCCATTGATTTTAGCTAAAACGCTATTGACTTCGCTCGGAGTCCCTACGCTCATTTCGCTATTGCTTGGATCTTGTAAATCGTAGTTAGGGTGGAAGAGATTCCTAAAAGCGTTGTTCCCATCTCTATAGTAAAAAATATTTTGATGGTTGTAATAAGCGAGAATGTCCCAATTTTTACCACGATAGGCCGCCGTAGCGTTCATGCGATATCCGAAGTTGGTATAAAAGGCCGCTTCCGCTTTAGCCCCATAAGTTTGATTCTTTCTTAAGAAGTCGTTAGCGTCAATCGTGGTGAAAGACAATTTACCCGCCACCGCACCAGGGCCTGCTGAAGCGTTCGCTGCCCCCTTAATCACTTCCACTTCTTTAATCATATTAGGATCGATCACGGTGTTAGCGTCATGGTGGAAAATGTTACCATTTTGGGCGACGCCATCTATCGTTACCCTTAAGACACGGCTCTCAATCCCCCTAACATAGATCTTTTGCGCCATCAAGCCTCCACTGGCCACATTCACATCCGCTCTGGTCCTAAAAATATCACGGATTTGGTTGCTTTGGCGTTGTTGGAGCTCTTTTCTTTCAATATACATTTTATTGTTGTATTCAAAAGTCTTTTCACCCTTAGTGGTTACCTTACCCAAAGTGTGGGTTTTTTCTTCAGCTTGCAAACTGCTAGCGACAATACAAGAGACAAACACGATACGAAATTTATTTCTAAACATTTCTTTTAGCCTTTCTATTCACTTTTTTCTAAAAATTTAGTCAAGTTTTAAACCTGAAGTTATTATTACATTATTCTATTTAATAATACCTTAAATTTGTTTTAGGATTAAGAAAATACCAAGAAAAATATGATTAAAAAAGTTTTAGCATTTTACTGAACGACTGAATCGATCACTATTCGTGAAGAAGCGCTGCTCATGCCCCTTAAAAAAGTTTGAGAAGACACATTGATTTCAGCGTTTTGGCGGAAAATATCGCTTGGCTGGTTGCTTTGGCGCTCTTCTAAGTCATGGCGTTTAATAATAATGGTATTCCCCCATTGGAAGGGTCTATAAGCGTGCTTTTTTTTAATGACAAAATGAGGTTTTAAATTTAAAAATTGCGCGTAACTTGGGAAATATAACGGCTCTAATAAAGGGTTTATGGGGTTTGCTTTTAAAACAATAAGAAGGAAAAAGAAGCTAAAGATCGTTTTCATAGCGAATTTTCACGCTCGCTCCCACTTGAGAATTTGGAGAAATTTCTAACTTGCTGATTCTTAAATGAAGCTCAGAGATTTCACTATAGCGCGTTTTTAAAGCATGGCTCAAATCTTTCAGGGCGTCTTCAATGAGTAAGTATTGGTTTTCTTGCATCATTTTTTGAATAAGCTCTTGGATTTTTATGTAGTCCAAATAAGCCTTATTGGGTAATTGCGTGTAGAAAAGATCCAAATTCACGCTTATTTTTTGGGGTTTTAAGCGTTCAAATTCTAAAATCCCCAAAATCGTTTCAAACACAAGGTTATGGATATGAACGCCTTGTTGGGTTTTCATAGGACTTTCTTTTCTTTGCCGGCTAATAAATTAAAAATATTGCCCGCATGCTTGATAAGGGTAAAAATAAAAATAAGCACCATAGGCGTTTGCGTGCCGACTTCTTTAAGGATATTGACGCTATCTGGGATATGCATATAAGGCACAAAAAAGATAAGAACAGTCGCTGTGCCTACCCCTAGAATGCTAGCGAGTGAAGAGATTTTAAGCACCTTGCCCACAAAAAACCACACCACTAAACCAATCAGGCTTTCAATAGGAATGAGCAACACCACAGAGCCCATGATCGTAGAAACGCCCTTACCTCCATTGAAATTCAAAAAAGGCGAATAGCAATGCCCTAAAATGCTAGCGATAGCGACCATCCATTGCAAACTATAATCCAACCCAAACAATTTGCTCAAAAACACCGCAAACATGCCTTTGAAAAGATCCAAGATTAAGACTAATAGCGCCATTTGTTTAGCGTTACTCACGCCCTTACTTTGTAAAGCGCGCAAGACATTCGTTGCACCAATGCCCCCCGATCCGATTTTAGTAATATCCATGCCGTAAAAGATTTTCATTAACGCATAGCCAAAAGGAATCCCCCCAATAAGATAGCCCAAAAGGGTGAAAATCACATTGATATTGGTTAGGAAATTTAAAACGCTTTCCATAAGTACCCTTTCAAATAAAATAGCGATCATTATAACATGTTGCTTTTTAAGTGAAAGCGTTAAGTTGTTAGGGTATAGTGGGTTAAAAATTTTAGGATATTGAGAATGCTTGAATCTTCTAGCCATTTTTTAAAATCGTTTCGCTTGAAGCGCTATATTGGGTTTTTATTGATTTCTTTAGCGCTATTAATCACGCCCTTCATTCGCATTAATGGGGCGCATTTGTTTTTGATCTCCTTTGAGCATAAGCAGTTGCATTTTTTAGGCAAGATCTTTAGCGCTGAAGAATTGCAAGTCATGCCTTTTATGGTTATTTTGCTTTTTATAGGGATTTTTTTCATCACCACTAGCCTTGGGCGTGTGTGGTGCGGGTGGGCTTGCCCGCAAACCTTTTTAAGGGTGCTTTATAGAGATGTGATTGAAACTAAGATTTTCAAACTCCATAAAAAGATCAGCAACAAGCAAGAAAGCCCTAAAAACACCCCAAGCTATAAGGCGCGTAAAGTATTGAGCGTTTTGTTGTTCGCTCCTGTTGTGGCGGGGCTAATGATGTTATTTTTCTTTTATTTCATCGCCCCTGAAGATTTTTTTATGTATCTTAAAAACCCTAGCGATCACCCTATTGCTATGGGTTTTTGGCTTTTTAGCACGGCTGTGGTGCTGTTTGATATAGTGGTGGTTGCGGAGCGTTTTTGCATTTATTTATGCCCTTATGCTAGGGTGCAATCGGTGTTGTATGACAATGACACCTTAAACCCCATTTATGATGAAAAGCGCGGCGGAGCGCTTTATAACAATCAGGGTCATCTCTTCCCCTTACCCCCCAAAAAACGCAACCCAGAAAACGAATGCGTGAATTGTTTGCATTGCGTGCAGGTTTGCCCCACGCACATTGACATCAGGAAGGGCTTGCAATTAGAATGCATCAATTGCTTAGAATGCGTGGATGCATGCACAATTACCATGGCCAAATTCAACCGCCCTTCACTCATCCAATGGTCTTCAACTAACGCCATTAATACGCGCCAAAAAGTGCGCCTGGTGCGTTTAAAAACGATCGCTTATTTGGGGGTTATCGCTATTGTGATCGCTCTTTTAGCCATCACTTCGTTTAAAAAAGAACGCATGCTCTTAGACATTAACCGCAACAGCGATCTGTATGAATTGCGCTCTAGGGGGTATGTGGATAACGATTATGTGTTTTTATTCCACAACACGGACAATAAAGACCATGAGTTTTATTTCAAAATTTTAGGGCAAAAAGGCATTCAAATCAAAAAGCCTTTAAACCCTATCGCCATTAAAGCCGGGCAAAAGATTAAAGCGGTAGTGATTTTAAGAAAACCCCTAAAAAATAACGCCACAGAATACAAGAACGCTAAAGACGCTCTCATCCCCATTACAATACAAGCTTATAGCGCGGATGATAAGGATATTACGATAGAAAGGGAATCGGTGTTTATTGCGCCAAGTGAGGATTGAAGCCTAAAACTAGCGCTCAATCACTTCATAAGGCAAGCCTTGCCTAACCAATTCTTCCATAAAGGGATCGGTGTTTAATTCTTCTATGTTAAACACCCCAGCCCTAAAATGATCCGCGCTCCAAGTGTCATTGCAAATCATTTTAGCCGCGCACATCGCTGGCACGCCGGTGGTGTAGCTTATGGCTTGCGAACCCACTTCTTCATAGCATTTCTTGTGATCGCACACATTGTAAATGTAGAGCGTTTTGTCTTGGTTGTTTTTAATGCCGGTCATATAGCACCCAATATTGGTTTTGCCGGTGGTGTCTTTGGCTAGAGTTGCTGGATCGGGAAGCAGGGTTTTTAAAAATTGTATCGGCACGATTTTTACGCCTTGATGCTCTATTTCTTTAATGCCTAGCATGCCGACATTTTCTAAGCATTTCATGTGGGTTAAATAATTTTGAGAGAAAGTCATAAAAAACCTCGCCCTCCTCAAGCCTTTAATGTTTTTGACTAACGATTCCAATTCTTCATGGTATAAAAGATACGAATCCATTTCGCCAATCTGCGGGTAAGCCCACACTTGCTTGATTTCTAAAGGCTTTGTTTCAATCCATTTGCCATTTTCATAATAACGCCCTTTAGAGCTGACTTCCCTCAAATTGATTTCAGGGTTAAAATTCGTCGCAAAAGGGCGTTTGTGATCCCCAGCGTTGCAATCTAAAATATCTAAAGTGTGGATAGTGTCAAAATGGTGTTTTTGAGCGTGAGCGACATAAGCGTTAGTCACGCCCGGATCAAACCCAGCCCCTAAAATCCCTAAAATCCTTGCTTCTTTATAGGCCCTATCAAACGCCCATTGCTCTTTGTATTCAAATTTCGCTAAATCCGGGTGTTCGTAATTGGCGGTGTCAATGTAATGCGTTTTAGTTTCTAAACATGCTTGCATGATCGTTAAATCCTGATAGGGTAAAGCCACATTAATAACGACTTTAGGCTTGTATTTTTTGATTAAAGCGACTAAGGCTTGCGTATCATCTGCATCCACTTGCTCAACGCTGATTTCCCCCAAACCCTTTTTGAGCATGCTTTCTTTAATCGCATAGCATTTGTCCAAGCTTCTGCTCGCTAAAATGATATTTTTAAACACATCTCTGTTCATGCCCATTTTGTGCACTACCACACTGCCTACGCCACCAGCTCCAATTTGTAATACTGTATGCAAGGAACACCTACTTTCTAACTAATCTCGTTCTTTTAGGGGGGTATTATATTATAATAAGATAAATTTGATTAATAAGGATGCAAGCTTGCAAGAAATTAAGTTGGATATTTATGCCACTTTGGTGTGCATGGTTTTAGTGCTGCTTTTGGGGCGTTATGTGATTTCTAAAGTCAAGTTTTTGCGCGATTATGATATTCCAGAGCCCGTTGTGGGCGGGGTTTTAGTCGCTTTTGCTATCATGTTAGCGCGTCAGTTTTACAATTTTGGCTTGCAATTTGATTCTTCTTTAAAAGATCCTTTAATGCTGACTTTTTTTATCACCATTGGTTTGAGCGCGGATTTCAAATCTTTACAAAAAGGCGGGAAAATGCTTGCGGTTTTTTTGCTGGCTGTGGCGGGGTTTGTGGTGTGTCAAAATGCAGTGGGGATTTCTATCGCTAGCCTTTTAGGGGTCAATCCTTTAATGGGGCTTTTAGGGGGGTCTATCGCTTTAGTGGGAGGGCATGGCACTAGCGCGGCATGGGCTAATTTTTTCACCCAACCACCTTATAATTTTAGCTCCAGCTTAGAAGTGGGCATGGCGTGCGCGACTTTTGGCTTGGTGAGTGGGGGGATTATTGGAGGGCCTGTCGCTAAATATTTGATCTCAAAATACAAACTAGAACCTAAAGACACTAAAGAAAAAGATACTTTAGAGGGCGTGATGTCTAAAGGCTTTGAAACCCCTAAAGAGCAGCGCCTAATCACCGCATCCAGTTTTGTAGAAACTTTAGCTTTAATTGCGATCGCTTTATTGGTGGGGACTTTTTTATCGCATTTGATGCCTAAAAGCTTCACCTTGCCGACTTTTGTGTGGTGCTTGTTTGTAGGGGTTATTTTAAGAAACACCTTGTCGTTTTTTAAAATCCATAGCGTGTTTGACAGAGAGGTTTCAGTCATAGGGAATGTGAGTTTGAGTCTGTTTTTAGCCTACGCTTTAATGAGCGTGAATTTATTGCAATTGCTAAAACTCGCTGTGCCGTTAGCGGTTATTTTGAGCGTTCAAGTGGCGGTTATGATCCTTTATGTGGTGCTTGTAACCTTTAGGGTATGTGGGAAGGATTATGACGCGGCGGTGTTGTGCGCGGGGCATTGCGGTTTTGGGCTTGGAGCGACCCCAACGGCTATGGTGAATATGCAAACCATCACCAACCACTACGGGCCATCGCATGTAGCGTTTATCGTCGTGCCTTTAGTGGGAGCGTTTTTTGTTGATATTATTAACGCTTTAGCGATTAAAGGCTTTTTGCTCTTGCCTTTTTTCCCATCATGAGACTTTATGAGAGTTTATTAGAAATTTGCTTGAATAAGGCATGGGAGCATCAAACCCTAGCCCTAGAAAACCCAAGCGTGGCTTGCATGGTGCTAGATAAAAACCATGAAATCTTGAGTTTAGAAACCCACAAAAAAGCCAAAACCCCACATGCAGAAGTCTTAGCCGCCCAATCAGCGTTAAAGATTTTACGCCCCGGTTTGAAAAACGATTTAGAAAAATTAGAAGACCCTAAAACTTTAAGCGATTTTTTAAAAACCCACCACGACAACGCTTTTAAAGACTGCGTTTTTTTAATCACCCTAGAGCCATGTAATTCTTATGGTAAAACCCCGGCGTGCAGTGGGTTGTTAGAAATTTTAAAGCCTAAAAGAGTGGTCATTGCCACAGAAGAAAACGAAGCGAAAAAAGGGGGTTTAGCAAGGCTGCAAAAGGCTCGTATTGAAGGGGTGGTTTGTGAGAGTTTGGAAAACAAGGCTAAAGACTTGCTCCTGCCTTTTAGGATAATGGAACAAAAGGGGCGTTTTAATTTGTTCAAACTCGCTTTAAGGATGAATGGGGATTATTGTCATGGCAAAATCACCGGGCAAAAAAGCGTTATTTTCACGCACAACCAGCGAGCAATATGCGACACGCTTATTGTTTCTGGGAAAACCATAAGAACGGATAACCCCTTATTAGACGCTCGCTTTTGCGATAGCTTTTATCAAAATAAAAACCCCAATATCGCTATTTTATCCAAGCATTCAATTGACCCCAATTCAAAGGTTTTTTCTGCACCTAATCGTTTGGTTAATGCTTTCTATGACCCTAAAGATTTGCCCCTAGAGAAGGGGTTTAATTTCATTGAAGGGGGGTGGGAATTGTTTGAGAGCTTGAGGGATAAAATAGATGCATTGCTTTTGCATTCGCATGCGTCTATGATTAACGAAGCGTTTAGCGCATTCGCTCTAAAAACCCCTTTTAAAGGGCGGTTGTTGCATGCGCAAATCTTAGAAAATGAAGCCCTTTTATGGATAGAAAACTCTTAAGATTATACCAGCCTTTAAACGCTTATTCTTACAATAGCGATTCGCTTTTTTTATACGATTTTTCACGCCCTTTTATCAAAAATAGCGGCGCGATTTTAGACATAGGCTCAGGGTGTGGGGTTTTAGGCTTACTCTGCGCTAGAGATAACCCGCTAGCGAGCGTTCATTTAGTGGAAAAGGATGGCAAAATGGCGTTTTGCTCCCAAAAAAACGCCCTTAAATTCCCCAACGCCCAAGTGTTTGAAAGCGATTTTTTAGATTTCAAACCCCCGATTTTGTATGATGTGATTGTGTGCAACCCTCCTTTTTATGCCTTAGGCTCTATCAAATCTAAAATTAAAGGGCATGCGAGACACCAGAGCGAATTAGATTTCGCTTCTTTAGCGGCTAAAGTGAAAAAATGCCTAAAACCTAAAGGGTATTTTATTTTTTGTTATGAAGCCTTGTCGCTTTGCTTGGTCATAGAGAGTTTAAAAAGCGCTAAACTCACGCTAGAAACTTTAAGGTTTGTCCAAAGTTTTAAAGACAAAAACGCCCATTTGATGCTTGGAGCGGCTAGGAATAATTCCAAAAGCACTCTAAAAGTTTTACCCCCTTTAATCACGCATCATTCCAAAAACCAAAGCGACAACACCAAAGAAGTTCTAAGTATCTATCAAATTTGTAACACTTATTCTATCAAAGCGCTTCTAAATTAGCGCCTCATCAATTAAGGATTAAAACATGAAATGTTCGCATTGCCAGTTGGAGTTTAAAGAAAGTGAGCTTTTTAAAGAGGTGATCAATCATAAAGAATTGTATTTTTGTTGCACGGGGTGCGCTAGGGTGTATGCGTTATTGTCAGATTTGAATTTAGAGAGCTTTTATGACAAATTAAACGATTCCACTTTAGCCCCCGTAACGCCCCAAGATTCAATGAGCGCTTTAGAATTAGAACAGACCCTTGAAGAAAACAATAAGGGCGATTTTATCCTTAATCTTTTGTTAGAAAAAACGCATTGTAACGCTTGCTTGTGGCTCAATCAAAAGGTTTTAGAGCGTTTAAAGGGGGTTAAAAAAGTGAGCGTGAATTTCACCACCCACCATTTGCAAATCGTGTTTGACAAGTCTTTAAGCCCTAAAGAGATCGTTCAAAAAATTGAGAGTTTGGGCTATGGGGCTAAAATTTATAACGCAAAAAATTACGCTCTAAAAGCCCAAAAAGAGCAACGCTCCTATTTGCTCACTTTAAGCGTGGGGTTTTTTGCCACCATGAATTTGATGTTTATTGTAATTGCCAAATACGCAAGTTATGGTAGCGCGAGTTATGGCGGTGCGAGTTATGGCATTGGCATGGATAAGCTCATGCAAAGGAATTTGGATCTCGTGTCGCTCTTTTTAAGCTTGTTGGTGCTAGTGGTTGTGGGGCGTTTTTTCATTAAGGGGGCGTTTTATGGGCTAAAAAATGGCGTTTTGGGCATGGATTTGAGCGTGTCTTTTGGAGCGTTATCGGCGTTTGTTTATTCTATTTATGCCATGCTGGTGTCCCAAGAGACTTATTTTGAAGCGAGCAGCACGATTTTAACGCTTGTTTTTGGCTCTAAGTTTTTGGAATTAAAAGCTAGGCTGTTTGCGAATGAAAAATGTCTGGCCCTAGAATCGCATGAAATCCATAGCGTGATCGTTGTAGAAAATGGCAAGCAAATAGAAAAACACCCTAAAGATGTCGCTATAGGCTCTGTTGTTTTGGTGCCAAGCGGGGCTAAAATCGCTTTAGATGGTGCGCTTTTAAATCATGCGAGCGTGGATGCGTCTTTGATCAGTGGGGAGTTTAAGCCTTTGGAATTGGGGGTTAATGATCAAATTTTAGGGGGTTATGTGAATGTGGGTGCGCCTTTTAGCTATCAAGTGAGTGCTAATTTTCAAAACTCACGCCTTTCTAGTTTGTTAGAAACTTTAAAAAAGAGTTTTTTAGAAAAGCCCTTAATTGAGAGCAGCGCGAATAAAATTGCGGATATTTTTTCTAAAGCGGTGTTGTTTTTAGCTTTTATAAGTTTTTTATTATGGCAATTTGGTTTGGGGGGTAATTTTGAAAAAGCCTTAATGGTGTGCATTAGCGTGTTAGTCATCAGTTGCCCTTGCGCGTTCGCTCTGGCTACGCCCATTGCGTTAGTGATAGGGGTGTTTAAAAACCCTTTGATCGTGTTTAAAGAAGCGTTGTTTTTAGAAACTCTGGCTAAAGTGAAAAAAATCTTTATAGACAAAACCGGCACGCTCACGCAAAAAGAAGTCCTTTTAAAAGAAAAAATCATTTATGAAGAATTTGACGAAAGGCTTTTAAAGAGCCTTTTAAAAGTGAGAGAGCATTTAGCCCATAGCGCGATTCTTAAATCGCTAGATAGCGATGAGGTTAGTTTAGAAAAGATAGAGTTTTTCGCTCATGGCCTGAAAGCGAGCTACCATAATGAAACTTTGCTAGTGGGGAGTTTGAAATTTTTAAACGCTATGGGGGTTAATATAAAGGCTAAAGAGAGCGCTAATATCATGGTAGGCTTTGCGAAAAATAAGACCTTATGCGCGTTATTCATTTTAGAGGAGCGTTTGAAAAATAACGCTAAAGAAGTTATTCAGGCTTTACAAAATAAAGGCTTAGAATTAGAAATTTTAAGCGGGGATAATGAAAGCTCGGTTAAGGAGTGCGCGAAAAAATTAGGGATTTCTAATTATCATGCCAATTTGACCCCTGAAGATAAGGCTCAAATCATCAGTTCTTATAAGGGCGTGTGCGCGATGATAGGCGATGGCAATAATGACGCGCTAGCTTTAAAACAAGCGAGCGTTTCTTTAGGGTTTGAAAAAAGCGCTTTGAGTAAGAGTGCATGCGATATTTTGCTTTTAGAAGAGGATTTGAGTTTGCTGAAAAAAGCGTTTGATAACGCTCAAAAAGTCTATCAAGTGGTGTTGCAAAACATTGTTTTGAGCTTGATTTATAACGCTATTTTAATCCCGGTCGCTATGCTAGGATATATTAACCCTTTAATAGCGAGTTTGAGCATGAGTGGTAGTTCGCTCTTAGTGGTCTTAAATTCTTTGAGGTTGAAACGCTCTTAAACAAACCACATCGTTTTGGCTAAAATGGCAATTAAAAAACCAAAAGTTAGAGCGATAGGGTGGATATATTTACCAATGGGGTTTTTCTTGCCCAAAAACTTACACGATAAAGAAAAAAGCACCAAAAGAAAAATGCTTAACGCTAAGATCACTTTAAGCATGAGTATCTTTTGAAAAGGGGTTTCACACCAGCCTTTATCGCCCCCCATGTATTGGCTAAGCATCATGCCCCCCGTTAAAACAAGTCCTAAAACGCATAAGGGCATGATTTTAACCGCTCTTTGAGTGATTCCTGTATTTGCCTTATTGGCAAACTCTTCGCCAAACATTTTCTTCACATTAGGGAAAATTACCCCATCAAAAAACAAGTAGCCAATAAAAATAATGGCGCACAATAAATGAACAACCAACACATAAGGATAAATCGCATCCATTTGAAATCCTTTATTCATGGGAAAATTAAAGAGTTTTTAATCTACTATAAAAGGATTTTATTGTCAAGTAGCCCACTATTATGGGAATTTTAGGGGTGGTTTTTGTTTGACTTTTAAGATTGCAATTAGCTATAATAAAATAATTAAAAAAGTAACACTTAAGCGGAGTACCCTAGAGAGTGATGTTCAATTTTATGACAAGGAAGAAAAATAGAATGCAAGATTGCAAAATGGTTGGTAAAAATTTTAATCGTAAGGAATCTGTTTTGATAGCTCAATCTTTAGATATTTCTAAAAAAGGTTCGGTAATTTTAGGCGCTCTTTTGAGTTCGTTATGGCTGACAAACCCTTTAAATGCCCATGAAAAGAATGGCGCGTTTGTGGGGATTAGCTTGGAAGTGGGTAGGGCTGATCAAAAGACAAACGCTTATAAAAACGGTGGGTTGTTTCAAGTGCCTTTTGGCGATGTTTCGGCTAATGATAATGGCAAAGTTCCTGACGGGCAGACCGGTGGCTGTCAGCCAGCTTCAGGGACGCCAGGAACGCCAGGCTATACTGAAGCTAACTGCGTGGTCAATTGGACTTCGCGCACCATGCTTAGCACCAATAAAAACATTCCTGGCCGTAACCAGCCGATGTATGGGCTAGGCGTGATGACAGGCTATAAGCATTTTATCGGTAAAAAAAGGTGGTTTGGGTTGCGCTATTATGGCTTTTTTGATTATGGGCATACCAATTTCTCTAACTCCAGGGCCGCTAACGCTATATCGCCTTTTTATTTGAGCGATCAAAAAGCAGACATGTATACTTATGGTTTTGGCACAGACATGCTTTTTAACATTATAGATAAGCCTAAAGCCACGGCCGGGTTTTTTGTGGGCGTGAATTTTGCGGGTAACACTTGGACTAATAATCGTGTGGGGTATTTTAAGGACGGGTATGTTTATGGCGTCAATACCGACGCTGACGCTTACATGACTAACGCTGATGGCACGATCACATGCGGGGACACGACGCCGGCGAGTTGTAATGTAGGGATTAACCCTAATAGCGTCTATACCACAGGAAAATTAAACGCTAAAGTGAATCACACGATTTTCCAATTTTTAGTGAATGTGGGCATTAGGACTAATATTTTTGAACACCATGGCATTGAGTTTGGTATCAAAATCCCCACGCTCCCCAATTACTTTTTCAAAGGCTCTACCACTATTAAAGAGCAAAGCCAAGGTCCGCTAAAAGACGGCAAACCAACCACTATCACCGGAGCAGAAACCAATTTCAGCTTAACCCAAACCTTACGCCGTCAGTATTCTATGTATTTGCGCTATGTTTATACTTTTTAAGTTTGGTAGGGTTTTTAGGCAAGGCTTAGGTATGAAAGCTTGATGCTTTAAGCTTTCAAATTGTCATTGAGCTGTAGCCATTCTGCGCTATTTTCTACTTTTTTGATAAATCTATCATTACCGTGCAATGAGTCTTTATGTTGCTGTGGGGATATTTCTATAATGCGTTCTAATTCTTCATCGCTAAAGATATATTGGAGTCAAATTTTTCTTTCAATTCTTTATTTTGATTAATAGAGATAATCTCGCAAAGAGTTTAATTAGGCTAGACTGAGTAATATCTAAAATAAATACCTTTAGCGTCCTTGATACAAACGCGGTGTTAGTGCATAAAAACCTTTTTCTGGTCTCTCAAAAAGCCCCAAGCTATCTTTTAAAGGGTTATCTTTTAGCGCATGGTGGTTGAGTTCGCCCCTGATAGTGTTTCTAAAAGTATCGCTTTTATATCTTTCTCCCCACTCTTCTTTTTTTATTCGCTCTTCTAATGCTTGATAAATATCTTGCAATGCTACTTGTTTAACGCCTTTTTCCTCACAATCAAAAATAAATTCCACTATCATTGCCTTGATAGAGGGGATAGTTCCAGGAAGCAATTTTTCTTGTTTTTCAATCTTTTTAATCTTTTCTTGAATGCTTTTATCTTTTGAGACTTTTTGTTCGTTTTGAATAATGGCGCTAAAAACTTCATCATAACTTTGCAAATACTCTTCATTAGGAGTGAATAGGCTATCTGCGTATTTTATAGAATTATAAATAGCATTTAACTGCGTGTAATATAAGGGTTTCTTTTCTGTAAAAATGGTATTGACTTCAAAATTGCTCTCCAATCCCTCTCTAGTCAAGTTGGTGCTACCTATAATGGAAGTTTTTTCTCTTCCATTGTCAAACATATAAATTTTAGGGTGGAAGACAATATCTGTTTTGTTGTTTTCTTTGTCGCCGTAGCAATAAAATTTTAATTTTTTATAAGTCTTGTTTAAGTCTAGCAAAAATCGTATGGGTTTTGAGTCGGTTGTTTTAAAATCAAGCCCTACAATAATCTCAAATTCTGCCCCCTTTTCTAAAGAATCGATCAAAGCGTCTTGAATAACTTCCACCCCACTGTATTTTAAAAAAGCAACTGCAATGTGAGTGTTTAAAGAATTTCTTAGCCCTTCATTAATCACTTTGGGATAATTGAGATTAGATAGAATTTGGACAGAACCCACCAAAAACCTTAATGATTTTTCAAGCTGTTTTACAAGCTTTAAGTTAATGTTGCGTTGCAAGTCTTTTAATTTAGCCCTCTAGTGAGAGCTTATTATAGGTTATAAATCCTACAATCTCTTATTAAGCTTTTTAAAATACCAAAGACTAAGAGCTAAGAATAAAAAAAAGGGCGATAGCACGCCTATTTCAGGAATGAGTATCCCTGAAATGCTGAACTTCCCTAAAGCAAAGAATAGCCCCCAAACAACGAGCGTGATAATGATAAACTTTAGCCCTAAAAGAGCCAGGTTTTCATAGCGGGCGAGACTGGGCGAAAAATAAGCGATTAAAACGCTTAAAAACGGCACAAAAAAGGGCAAAATCGCAAACACATACAAAAACGAGCGCACTTTTTTCGTGTCTGCGTTTTGGCGCATTAAAGCATGCAAGGATGAAAGAGCGTCTGTGATAGAAACCGCGGGCTTGTTTTGATAAATGGTGTCTAAAACTTTAGGGCGGAAATTTTTGAGCGTTTTAAAGGTTTTTAAACGCGTGGTGTTTAAAGCGTTGGCACCCAGCTCAAAACTTAAGGGCATCTCATAAATAGTAGTGTCATGCAAGATCCAATACTTGTCTTCAAAAAAAGCTTCTTTAGCTTCAGCGTAAGATTCTAAAGTTTTATCTTTTAGGCGAAAAACCTTGATATTTTGGGCCTTTTGCAATAAGGGATTAATCTTATCAAAATACACATAATCATCGTTATACTTCACTAACAAATGCTCTGAGACGCTCAAAGAATTGTCTTTATAAATCAAATTTTGCGTTTTTTCCTCCATATACACAAAAGGAGTTGCGTTCAACCCCACATAAACGGTCGTAAAAAACAAGCTAATCAAAAAAATAGGGCTTAAAATCTGGCATTTGGAAAAGCCAATGGAGAGCAGGGCGGTGTATTGGTTGGATTTAATGAATGCGATATAAAATAAAACCATCGCCAAAAGCAAGGAAATGGGCAAGGTGTAATTGAGAGCAAACAGGATGTCATAGGTGAAAAATAAAATAATCATGTTCGCAGAATCGGGCATTTTATCGGCGTATTTTAGGCTGTCAATACCTACAAAAAACAATTCCAAAGCTAAAAGCACGATTAAAAAGTATTTGAAATAATACCACCCCACAAATCTAAACAGACGCACTTTAAGCCCTTATTCAAACCACGATAAAAACTTGAAATTCTTGATAGAGTGCATTTAACTTTCTATTTTTAAAGGTTTTTTAAGCGTGAAACGATTTTGCATGGCGTTAAAATCATGGCTTTCTATAAAAAATTTTAAGGCGTTTTTGGCATGTTCAAACGCAGCGTTTTTTAAAGGCTCTTCGTTTTTGTGGAATTTTGAAAGCACATGCTCAATCACGCCCATTCCTTTAGAAATCCCCACTCTCAAGCGATAATAAGAATTAGAACACAATAAATCAATGGATTTTAGGCCGTTATGCCCTCCATTCCCCCCACCATTTTTAAACCTCACAACGCCTAAATCCAAATCCAAGTCGTCATGGACAATTAAAAGCTCTTTAGTTTTGTAAAAATTTTTAGCGCTTAAAACGCTCTCGCCGCTTAAATTCATGTAAGTTTGGGGCTTGAGTAAGATAAAGTCCTTATAAACGCATAAACAAGCATTGTGTTTGGAAGAAAAAGTGAAAGAAAGATCCAATTCGCTAATAAGCGAATCTAAAATATCAAAACCAGCGTTGTGTCTGGTGTGAGCGTAACGCAAAGTAGGGTTGCCTAAACCTACTAAAAGCGTCATAACCTGAAATCACTTCGCCTTAATCACACCGATCACAGCGATAGAATCATGATCTAAAATCTTAACATTCTCGTGTTTTTCTAAATCGCGCACCAAAATAGACTCATTCACATCTAAAGGGGTTACATCCACTAAATAGTGATCGGGCAAATGCTCTGGAGCGCATTCCACGCTGATACGCTTTTTAGAGAGCATTAAAATCCCTTTATTTTTCAAGCCTACTGGAGTGCCTTGGTGTTTAACAGGGACTTTAAACTTAGACTTCACGCCCTTAGTAACAGCGAGTAAATCCACATGGATAAGCTCGTTAGTAACAGGGTTTTTTTGGTATTCTTGAACCACGACTTCAAAAGTCTTATCCCCTAATTTCACCGGAAAAATCAAATGCTTTTTTTCCTTAAGGTATTTAATGAAAGGGTTTAATTTGAACGCGCCATTCACATTTTCAACGCCCTTTCCATAAACATTTGCGATTAGATAGCCATCTTTTTTTAAAGCTTTAGCGTTAGCTTTAGTAATACTCTCTCTAATAACGCCTTCTAACATGTCAATCCTTTAAAATAAAATAAGGGCTTATTCTATCCAAAAAACCCTTAAAAATCAAAAACTGCTTAAAAGCTTTTCAAAGGATTGTTTGAACGCTATCAAGCCTTCTTTAAGGAGTTTTTGAGCGGTGTTTTCTAAATCAATGTTGTGCACTTTTAGTTCTTTTTTAAACGCTTCAATTTCTGTAATCTTTAAAGGGGTTTGATACTCGGTGTTTGGGTCAAGCAAATAAGCGTTTAAAGCCTCTAGGGGGGCTGTATTGATAGAGTTTTTAAAACACAGCGCTTTAATGTAATAATCTTTAGCTAAGGCGTTGGATTTAACGCCTGTGGAGGCAAAAAGAGCGCTTGTTAGCTTATTAGCATGCTGATTAATTTGGTAATAGCACTCGGTAGCGTTGATAATCCCGCTTTTAGCTTGCAAATTTTTTGGCACTAAAGGGTCTATTTCTTTGTCAAATCGTGAAACAAACACGCTAATGACCGCTCTTTTTTGCGCTTCTTTGGCTAAGATTTGAGCGGTTTTTCTAGCGATTTTAGGCGAAAAGACTAAAGTTGCATTAACAGGGATAGAGGCTTTAGTTAAAGCGCTAATTACTTCAAGCCCGCTCTCACTCGCCGGGACTTTAATCATCACATTAGGGCGGTTTAATGTTTTGAATAAGCGCTTGGCTTCATCAATGCTTTTAGGGGCATCATCTTCTAAAAAAGGGTCAATTTCTAGGCTAATGTAGCCATTGTTAGGGTCTTTTTCATATAAAGGCATCAACGCGCTAGAAGCTTGTAAAATATCCTTTAGCGCTAGGGTTTCATAAATTTCTTTAGCTTTTTTGCCTTTGAGCTTAGCGATTTCATCTTTATAAAACGCGCTTTTTGTGATCGCTTCGCAAAACAGACTAGGGTTACTCGTCGCCCCGCAAATAGCCCCCTTATTAATGAGCTTTAAAAAGTCGTTTTCTAAAAAATCCCTCTCAATAAAATCGCACCACAAACTGAATTCTTGCATGTTTTATCCTTGTTTTAAATGTTGGTAATAGCTTTTAACGACTTCCTGGTCGCTAAAAAAAATCGTCTTGTCTTTAAAGATTTGAGTGCTTTCATCGCCCTTGCCTAAAATCAATAACACCTCATCGTCTTTTAAATTTTCTAAAGCGTTTAAAATGGCTTTTTTTCGGTCTTTTTCTATAACCACTTTAGAAGAATCGCTGATACCTTTTAAAATATCCTTAATAATGTCTTCTTCGTTTTCGCTTCTAGGATTGTCTGAAGTTAAGATAATTTTATGAGCGTAATAACTCGCTACCTCTCCCATTTTAGGGCGCTTGGTCTTGTCCCTATCACCCCCTGCTCCAAAAAGAGCGGTGATTTTTTGGTTTTTAAAGCTTTCAAAGACTTGTTGCATGCCGTCTATGGTGTGGGCAAAATCCACGATCACTAAAGGTTTAGAATGCACAATTTCCAAACGCCCCTTAACCCCATAAAAGTTTTCTAATAGCGGCGCAATCGCTTCTAGCGCTAATTGGGTGAGTAATTTGACCCCTAAAACGCCCGCTAAGATATTATAAAGGTTGTAACGCCCTAAAAGGGGGGAATGGATGAGGGCGATTTCTTTGAGATTGGGATTTCTTAAATCTTGTTGGTAGCATAAAGATGCGCTAATGGAGGGGGTGAGCGAAAAGGCTTGAATGTTTAAATGCGCTTTTTTATCCAGCGCGTAAGTGTGCGCGTTAATGGGGTTAAAAAGGGAGTTTGTTTCATCTCTGTTGATCACTTTCAAGCCCTCATCTTTAAAAAAGCTGTTTTTAGCGTCTTTGTAATTTTCTATGCTTTCGTGGAAATCTAAATGATCGCTTGTGATATTAGTGAGGATTTTAAGGGCAAAATCAAGCCCGGCAATGCGCTTTTGGACAATCGCATGGGAGCTCACTTCCATAATAAAGTATTCGCATTTTAAACGCATCGCTTCTTCTAAATCGCTATAAAGCTCTAAAAGAGTGGGCGTGGTCAAGCCCTTTTCTTTGATTCGTTTGTCGTTGATAAAAAACCCTCTTGTGCCTAAAAGAGCGGTCTTTTTATTCAAATCTAAGAGTAAGGAATACATCAAGCTCGCTGTGGTCGTTTTGCCATTAGTGCCAGTAATCCCTACAATTTTCATTTTAAAGTCAAAATAGTTTTTAAGCTCGTTAAAATCTAAAATAGCCAGGTTTTTTTCTGCAATGAAAGGAGAGTATTTTTCATTTAAAGGCGTTTTGACAAAAAGGATTTCTTTAGGGTTTTCTAAAACTTCATGCGTGTTATCGCTTAAAAAAGAATAGGTGTGGTTTTGATAAGTCAGGGTTTTTTTAAGCTTCATTCTTTAAGCCTTATTGGATTTGAGAGCGTCTTCTAAAAGAGAGCGCAAAAAATTATCGTAAATAAAAGAATCTTCATGCATGTTTTCAATGTAATTTATCGCTAATTCATAATAGCCATGATGGTTCAATTCTTTCAAAAATTCATAAAAATCCTCTTTATTGTCAAAAATCACCCTAGAGCTGAACATCAAATCTTCAAACGCTTCCTTAAAGCCGCGCTCCAAGCTCAAGCGTTTGAAATCCGCATACAAAATGCCATTCAATTCTTCGCTTTTTTGAGAAATTTGCGCATCAATCTTTTCAGCCATTTGGTTTAGCCCCTCATCAAAAGAAGCGATCAAATTGATGATTTGCTCTTCAGCCTGGTTTTTTAAACTTCGTTTTTGCATAGCGATCAGGCTTTGATACAATTCATAAAAGCTATGGGCTTCTTTAGGGAAATCTTTAGCTATATCGCTCAATAACGCCCCTATTTTGGCTTTTTGGTTGTCTTTATCCAAAAACAACACTTCAGAAAAAAGGCGTAACGCTTCAGCGTAATGGGCTTGTTTGAACGCTAAAAATCCCTCTTTAACCAACGCGCGCTTTTTAAATTCATAATCAAACTTCTGCATGCCTATAATCCTTAAAGCTCGTGAAACTCCTTAGCGTTTTCTAAGCACACCACTTCTAAATTGGGGTGAATATCCGTTTTAAGCTGCCTTTCAATGACATTTTTTAAAGTGATTTTACTGCTAGAGCAAGTTTTACACGCTCCCTCTAAAGCCACATAAATTTTCATGCTTTTCACCCCTAACACTTCAATATTACCGCCATCTTTGAGCAAGTAAGGGCGGATTTTTTCTATCACAATACGCACCGGTTTTTGTAAATCTTCATCGCTAAATTCTATCATTTTTTAAAACTCTCTTTTAAAATTTTACTTTAAGATACCATATAATGAGCCATTTTTATCAAACAACGCTTTTTAAGAGTGGCTCAAGGGCTAATTGGATAGAATAAAACCACTATTAGAATAAGGTTTTTATGACGATATGGAAATTAAAAACATCAAGGAGTTTGAAAAAGCTTCTAAAAAACTCCAAAAAGACACTTTAAAGATCGCTCTCGCTCTTTTGTTTCTCATTGGCACTGCTTTGCTCGCTCTTATTTTTGGGCAGGCTAATTCTAAGGGATTGTTGCTCATCTTTGCGGCTGTGATTGGGGGGTATATGGCGATGAATATTGGCGCAAATGATGTGTCCAATAATGTCGGCCCTGCCGTAGGCTCTAAAGCCATTAGCATGGGCGGGGCGATTTTGATTGCCGGGGTTTGTGAAATGCTTGGAGCGATCATTGCTGGGGGGGAAGTGGTTTCTACGATTAAGGGTCGTATCGTTTCGCCTGAATCCATTAATGATGCGCATGTTTTCATCAATGTCATGTTGGCTAGCCTTTTGAGTGGGGCATTGTGGTTGCATGTAGCCACTTTAATTGGCGCTCCCGTTTCCACTTCACACTCTGTGGTGGGGGGGATTATGGGGGCTGGAATGGCAGCAGCTGGAATGTCTGCTGTCAATTGGCATTTTTTATCAGGTATTGTGGCCAGTTGGGTGGTTTCGCCTTTAATGGGGGCTTTGATAGCCATGTTTTTTTTAATGCTCATTAAAAAGACTATCGCTTATAAAGAAGATAAAAAGAGCGCGGCTTTAAAGGTCGTGCCTTACTTGGTAGCGTTGATGAGCTTAACATTTAGCTGGTATTTGATTGTTAAGGTTTTAAAACGCCTCTATGCGCTGAATTTTGAAATCCAACTGGCTTGCGGCTGTATCCTTGCGCTTTTAATCTTTATCCTTTTTAAAAGGTTTGTGTTAAAGAAAGCCCCACAATTAGAAAATAGCCATGAAAGCATTAATGAACTTTTCAATATCCCTTTGATTTTTGCCGCTGCGCTTTTAAGCTTTGCGCATGGGGCTAATGATGTGGCTAACGCTATAGGCCCATTAGCGGCCATCAGTCAAACTTTAGAAGATGCAAATAGCCCTATGGGGAATACTTTAAGCTCTGTGCCGTTGTGGATTATGGTAGTGGGGGCAGCTGGGATTGCTTTAGGCTTGAGTTTGTATGGGCCAAAGCTCATTAAAACGGTGGGGTCTGAAATCACAGAATTAGACAAAATGCAAGCTTTTTGCATCGCGCTTTCTGCGGTTATCACCGTGCTTTTAGCCTCTCAATTAGGCTTGCCCGTGAGCTCTACGCATATTGTGGTGGGCGCGGTGTTTGGGGTGGGCTTTTTAAGGGAGCGCTTAAGAGAGCAATCAAGAAGGCGTTTTGCTAGGATCAGAGACAACATTGTAGCGGCGCACTTTGGGGAAGATTTAGAAGAAATTGAAGGCTTTTTAGAGCGCTTTGATAAAGCCAACTTGAAAGAAAAAT
Source organism: Helicobacter pylori Shi112 (assembly GCF_000277405.1). Classification (NCBI taxonomy): domain Bacteria; kingdom Pseudomonadati; phylum Campylobacterota; class Epsilonproteobacteria; order Campylobacterales; family Helicobacteraceae; genus Helicobacter; species Helicobacter pylori. Next base: position 1,537,288 of record NC_017741.1, on the reverse strand, counting down.
CGCTCATGCTAGAGAGCTTGAAAAAAAGCAAGAACACCGCCATCGCTTTGGAATTGAAAAAGAAAGAAAAAAAGTCGCTTAAAAAAGTGTATAAAGAAGAAGTGATCAAACGCTCCATTTTAAAAAAGATTGTTACCGCTTGGCTTGTAACCGTGCCGGTTTCTGCGCTTTTGGGGGCGATTCTTTTTGTGGCTCTTGGTTTTATAGAAAAGTATTTCTAGGGTTTTTAAGGGCTTGATTTTTAAAGTTAGGCTTAATCTTTTATGTTAAAATTCTAGGATTTTATATTTATTTTATATTTAGGTTTAAAGTCATGGGGAGGAATCAAGGAGCTTATTTGGATCCGTCTGAATCAATTCTGATGTTGATGGTTGCTTTTTTATTGGTGCTGTTGAACGCTTTTTTTGTGCTTTCAGAGTTTGCCCTTGTGAAAGTGCGTAAAACCCGCTTAGAAGAGCTGGTTAGAATCGGTAATTCCAACGCTAAACTCGCTTTAAAGATGAGTCAAAGACTAGACACTTATTTGAGCGCAACGCAGTTAGGCATCACCCTTTCTTCATTAGCTTTAGGCTGGGTGGGTGAGCCCGCTATCGCAAAATTGTTAGCCGCGCTGTTTGAGTCTATGGATTTGAGAGAAAATCCTATTTTCATCCATTCAATGAGCGTGGTTATAGCGTTTTTAAGCATCACTTTTTTGCATGTCGTGCTGGGCGAGATTGTGCCTAAATCTTTAGCGATCGCTAAATCTGAAAAAGCCGCTCTTTTTGCCGCGCGCCCCTTGCATGTGTTTTGGGTCGTGTTTTATCCGGTGGTGCGCCTATTTGATGTGATCGCTCATTTCTTTTTAAAAAAAGTGGGCATCAATCCTAAAGAGCATGACGGCACGCATTCTGAAGAAGAGTTAAAGATCATTGTGGGCGAGAGTTTGAGAGAGGGTATTATTGATTCAGTGGAGGGCGAAATCATTAAAAACGCAGTGGATTTTTCTGACACGAGCGCTAAAGAAATCATGACCCCACGAAAAGACATGGTGTGTTTGGACGAAGAAAACAGCTATGAAGAAAATATAGACATTGTTTTAAAAAGCCGCTTCACGCGCTACCCCTATTGTAAGGGTTCTAAGGATAACATTATCGGCATGGTGCATATTAAGGACTTGCTTTCTCGCTCTATTTTTACCCCTAAAATGCATGATTTCAAGCAAATCGTTAGGAAAATGATCATCGTCCCCGAAAGCGCTTCCATTTCTCAAATCCTTATTAAAATGAAAAAAGAGCAGATCCATACCGCTTTGGTGATTGATGAATACGGCGGCACGGCCGGGTTGCTCACTATGGAAGACATTATTGAAGAGATCATGGGTGAGATTAGCGACGAACATGATTTGAAGCAAGAGGGCGTGAACAAGCTTGAAGAGGGTGTGTTTGAATTAGAGGGCATGCTGGATTTAGAGAGCGTAGAAGAAGTGCTTCACATTGAATTTGATAAAGAATGCGAGCAGGTAACGCTTGGGGGCTATGTTTTTAGCTTGTTAGAACGCATGCCTATGGAGGGGGATATAATCATTTCGCATGGGTATGCCTTTGAAGTCTTAAGCGTGGATGGGGCTAGGATAAAACGCTTAAAAGCGAGCAAAAAAGATCAGGGAGAAAATTAAGCATGAAAAAAACAACCCTCTTTGTATTGAGCTTGTTATTCATTAGCTCTTTGAACGCTGTTGATGGAGTTTCTAAAACCGATCTTTCTTCTTTGAGCATGGCTGAAGACAGCGTGCCTTTGAACCATCCTAACGCTCAAAAACTCTCTTTAAAAAACGCATGGACTAGGGTATTGTCTAACCATGAAGGCTTGCATGCACAAGAATACGCCATTAAGCGAGCGAATAAAATGAAATTAGCGGCTAAACTTTCTTTTTTGCCTCAAATTGATTTGAGCGCTTTTTACGTGTATCTCTCTAACCCTATTAAAATGGATTTTGCCAGCCAAAAACAACCGGGCGTGCAAAAAGCCACCAACCAGATCCATCAAGGCTTGCAAAACATTCAGCAAAATATCCCCCCTCAAGTATTAACCCCTCAAATCCAAGCGGGCATGCAAGGGGTGATGCAAGGTTTTGGGGCTTTGAGCAGTACTTTAGAATCCCCCTTATTGTTTTCTAAGCAAAATGTAGTGATTGGGGCTTTGAGCATTATTTATCCCCTTTATATGGGTGGGGCAAGATTCACGATGGTGCGCATTGCGGATCTGATGCAAAAAGACGCTAACGAAGTGTATCGTTTGAAAAAGCTTTCCACTTTTCAAGAGCTTGTGAGCGTGTATTATGGCATGGTGTTAAACGCAGAAGTGGCTGAAACTTTAGAAGAAGTGGAAAAAGGCCATTATAAGCATTTCCAAAACGCTTTAAAAATGCAAAAAGTAGGGCAAATCGCTAGGGTAGAAACCTTAGGCGCTCAAGTGGCTTATGATAAGGCCCATATCGCTAGCGTTAAGGCTAAAGATGTGTTAGAAGTTTCGCAACTCTCGTTCAATTCCATTTTGTCTAGCAAAGACGATCTAGAGCCTTCAAGCAAATTAGAGATCCACACAGAGAAAAATCTGCCCGATTTGAGTTTTTTTGTTGCTTCCACGCTCAATTCTTACCCGGTTTTAAAGACTTTAGAAAATCAGATTCAAATTTCTAAAGAAAACACGAAACTTCAGATCGCTAAATTCTTGCCCCAAGTGCATTTTTTTGGCTCTTACCTCATGAAACAAAACAATTCGGTGTTTGAAGACATGATCCCTAGTTGGTTTGTGGGCGTGGCCGGGCGCATGCCCATACTCTCCCCCACAGGGCGTATCCAAAAATACCAAGCGAGCAAATTAGCGGAGTTGCAAGCTAGTAGCGAGCAAATCCAGGCTAAAAAAAACATGGAATTGTTAGTGGATAAGACTTATAAAGAGACGCTTTCTTATTTGAAAGAATACAAAAGCTTGATTTCTAGCGTGGAATTAGCCAAGGAAAATTTAAAACTCCAAGAGCAAGCCTTTTTACAAGGCTTAAGCACGAACGCTCAAGTCATTGACGCGAGGAACACGCTTTCTTCTATCATTGTGGAGCAAAAAAGCGTGGCTTATAAATACATTGTTTCATTAGCGAATTTAATGGCGTTAAGCGATCATATTGATTTATTTTATGAATTTGTTTATTAAGGAAAAAATCATGTCAAATAGCATGTTGGATAAAAATAAAGCGATTCTTACAGGGAGTGGGGCTTTATTATTAGGGCTAATCGTGCTTTTTTATTTAGCCTACCGCCCTAAGGCTGAAGTGTTACAAGGGTTTTTGGAGGCCAGAGAATACAGCGTGAGCTCCAAAGTCCCTGGCCGCATTGAAAAGGTGTTTGTCAAAAAAGGCGATCACATTAAAAAGGGCGATTTGGTTTTTAGCATTTCTAGCCCTGAATTAGAAGCCAAGCTTGCTCAAGCTGAAGCCGGGCATAAAGCCGCTAAAGCGCTTAGCGATGAAGTCAAAAGAGGCTCAAGAGATGAAACGATCAATTCTGCAAGAGATATTTGGCAAGCGGCAAAATCTCAAGCGACTTTAGCCAAAGAGACTTATAAGCGTGTTCAGGATTTGTATGATAATGGCGTGGCGAGTTTGCAAAAGCGCGATGAAGCCTATGCGGCTTATGAAAGCACTAAATACAACGAGAGCGCGGCTTACCAAAAGTATAAAATGGCTTTAGGGGGGGCGAGCTCTGAAAGCAAGATTGCCGCTAAGGCTAAAGAGAGCGCGGCTTTAGGGCAAGTGAATGAAGTGGAATCCTATTTAAAAGATGTCAAAGCTACAGCCCCAATTGATGGGGAAGTGAGTAATGTGCTTTTAAGCGGTGGCGAGCTTAGCCCGAAAGGCTTTCCTGTGGTTTTAATGATAGATTTAAAGGATAGTTGGTTAAAAATCAGCGTTCCTGAAAAGTATTTGAACGAGTTTAAGGTGGGCAAGGAATTTGAAGGTTATATCCCGGCGTTGAAAAAAAGCGCGAAATTCAGGGTCAAATACTTGAGCGTGATGGGGGATTTTGCGACCTGGAAAGCGACGAATAATTCCAACACTTATGACATGAAAAGTTATGAAGTGGAGGCCATACCCTTAGAAAAGCTGGAAAATTTTAGGGTAGGGATGAGCGTGTTAGTTACCATTAAGCCTTAGAAAGGATTGTTTTGTTCAGATTGATAAGCGCATGGGTTTTACAAGACAAGTTCTTGTTTATCGTGTGTTTTATATTGCCTTTTTGTTTAGGGGTTTTAGGCACGCAAATCTTTAAACAAGAAATCCCAAGACAGCTCCCTATCGTGGTGGTGGATTGGGATAAGACCACTACAAGCCATCAGATAGCGTTTGAATTAGGCGCAACGAGCGCGCTTGAAATCAAATACCAAGTGGCTAGCCTTTTAGAAGCCAAACGCTTTTTAAACTCCGCTGAAGTGTATGGGGCGTTAGTTTTGCCTAAAGATTTAGAGAAAAAAATCAAAATGGGGCGAAAGGTGGATTTGCCCTTTTATTATAACGCGGAATATGTTTTAGTGGGGAAAACGCTCAAAAACGCTTTTTTACAAACCGCTTTGACTTTGGACGCTAAAACCTTAGCCACCAAAGCTTTAGTGCGAGATTCCAATTTGATTTCTGCTAAAGCCCAAGCAATGCCTATTGTTTTGCAATTGCATGCGCTATACAATGAAGAAAACAATTACACGCAATACCTTTTAAGCGTGATGCTGCCTTGCATGTGGCTTATTTTTATTGCGATTGGCATGCTCAATTTCATTCAAAAAACCTCTAACATGCGCGAGCTTTTAATCAGTATTTTAGCGAATGTGTGTGTGTTTAGTTTTTGGGGGATGGGCATGGCGTTTTATTTTAATTGCATTGGCATGGAGGGGCATTATGCGCATTTGTTGTTGGTCTTTTTGGCGGTAGTTTTAATGGCGCTCATTATGAGCGGTTTTGTGGTGTTGGTTTATGGCGTTTCAAAAAGCGTTATTGAAACCGCTGGCGCAATTGGAGTCTATACCGCTCCAAGCTTTGCGTTTGCTGGGGTTACTTACCCGCAAAACAACATGGAAATTTTTGGGAGTTTCTGGAGTCATTGCTTGCCTATTAGCCATTTTATGAAGTTCTTTTTACAAGAGGCCTATTATAAGACGGATTTTACAGAATCTTTAAATTCTCTAATGCCGCTTGCGTTCTTTTTAGTCTTTTTAGTCTTAGGGCTTTTGATTTTTTATTTTTCTTTTAAAAAAGGCAAGGCTAGCGCATGAATTTTTTTAAAATCCTTTTAATGGAGTTAAGGGCTATTGTTTCTCATAAGGGCGTTTTGTTAATCCTTATAGGCGCTCCTTTAATCTATGGCTTATTATACCCTTTGCCTTATTTAAAAGACATCGTAACGCAGCAAAAAATCGCCCTTGTAGATGAAGACAATTCCTTTCTTTCTAGGCAATTAGCCTTCATGGCGCAAAGCTCCAACGAGTTAGAAATCGCTTTTTTTAGCCCCTCTATGCTGGAAGCCAAAAAGCTTTTAAAAGAAGAAAAAGTTTATGGGATCTTGCATATCCCTTCGCATTTTGAAGCCAATATCCATAAGCAAGTGCCTGTAACGATAGATTTTTATGCGAATTCCAATTACTTTTTGATTTATGGCGCCTTAGCGAATGCGGTGGTGGAGAGCATCAACGCTTTAAATGATGAAATAAGGTTCAAACGCAACGCCCAAATAGAAGAAGCCGAATTGGGGACAGATGGGATTAAGATCAGGCCTATCGCTTTGTATAACCCTAGTGAGGGGTATTTGAATTACGCGCTCTCTAGCGTGTTTATTTTCATTTTGCACCAAGTGATGCTCATTGCAAGCAGCATGTTTGTCAGCTCCAGGCGTTTGGAATTAGCCCTTTTAGACAAAAAGCAAATCGCTTTAAGGCAATTTGCAAGGCTTTTGATCTTTATGGGAGCGTTTAGCGTTTTTATTTTATGGTATTTTGGGGCGTTGTTTTCTTTTTATGGGATCGAACGGCATGCGAGCGCTTTAATGGTGTTTTTGAATAGCTCCATCTTCATGCTTGCAACCTTGAGTTTGGGGTCGTTTTTAGGCGCATGGATCAAAAATGAAGCCCACACCACTCAAATCGTTTTAATTTCTTCTTTGCCCTTGATTTTTATGATGGGTTTTGTGTGGCCTTTTGAATCCTTGCCCTCTTATTTACAAGCGTTCGTCCAAATAGTGCCAGCTTATCATGCGATTAGTTTGCTAGGGCGGTTGAATCAAATGCATGCGGAATTTATAGATGTTTCCATCCATTTTTACGCGCTTATTGCGATTTTTATCGCGAGTTTTATAGGGAGTGTGTTCAAACTCAGCTCTTTAAAGAAAGCTTGTGAAAACGCTTAAAAACCTCATCGCTTCCAAGCATCAGACTAAAGCGTCTCGTTTTTTAGGGTATCTTATGCCTTTTGATGATTTTGAAAAAACCCTTTTACAATTGAAAAAAGAGCATTTTAAAGCCGCGCATTTTGTAACGGCGTTTCGCTATTGTTTAGAGGGCAAAATCACGGAGGGTTTTAGCGATGATGGCGAGCCTAAAGGGAGTTCAGGGATGCCTATGCTTAGCGTTTTGAGACGAGAGGATTTGATCAATATAGGATTAGTGAGCGTGCGTTATTTTGGAGGCACGCTTTTAGGGGTGGGGGGCTTGATGAAAGCTTATGCCACCAGCGCGTTATTGTGCGTAGAAAACGCTAAAAGAGAAAACGCTTTTAAGGATTTTGTGGAGTTGGAAACTTTAAGCGCTCATTATTCTTACAAAGAATTAGACGCTCTTCAGCGTGAAATTAAGAAATTTAGCTTACAATTAAGCAAAAAGAATTTTTCAGACCAAAGCGTGGAAGTGGAAATCAGCGGCGCGAGAGAAAATTTGCAAGCGTTTTTGCAACAAAATAAGATGGATTAGGGAGAGTAGTATGGAATTTTTGGGCGGGTATTTTTTATGGGTTAAGGCTTTCCATGTGATAGCGGTCATTTCGTGGATGGCGGCGTTGTTTTATTTGCCGCGCCTTTTTGTCTATCATGCCGAAAACGCGCATAAAAAGGAGTTTGTAGGCGTGGTTCAAATCCAAGAAAAAAAGCTTTATTCCTTTATCGCTTCACCGGCTATGGGTTTTACGCTTATTACAGGGATTTTAATGCTGTTGATTGCCCCTGAAATGTTTAAAAGTGGGGGTTGGTTGCATGCTAAATTGGCTTTAGTGGTTTTGCTTTTAGCCTATCATTTTTATTGCAAAAAATGCATGCGCGAGCTAGAAAAAGACCCTACAAGAAGAAACGCAAGGTTTTATCGTGTGTTTAATGAGATTCCAACGATTTTAATGATTCTCATTGTGATCTTAGTGGTTGTCAAGCCTTTTTAAAGACAAGTCATGAAAAAAGAAAAGTCATGAAGAAAGAAAAGCACCTCAAGCAAGAAAAAATCATCAACATGTTTGATGATATAGCCAGCTCTTACGATCAAGCCAACCGCTTGATGAGTTTTGGCTTAGATGTTAAATGGCGAGAAAGGGCTTGCGAGCATGCGTTTTTGTTTTTGGAAAACAAGAAAGCCTTAAGGCTTGTGGATGTGGCATGCGGGACGGGGGACATGCTTATTGCTTGGCAAAAAAGCGCTCTAAATTGCGCTATAGAATTTAAGGAATGTTTGGGGATTGATCCTTCTAATAACATGCTTGAATTAGCCATTAAAAAATTTGAGAAGCTTGAAAACAAAGTTTCTTTCATCCAGGCTCAAGCCAAAGACTTAAAAGGCGTTGGAAATAACAGCGTGGATATTCTCTCCATTGCGTATGGCTTGCGTAATATCGTGGAAAGACAAGAGGCCTTAAAAGAGTTTTTTAGGGTGTTAAAGCCTAGGGGCGTTTTAGTGATTTTAGAATTTTTAAAAAAGGACAACCCCACATGGCTGGATAAAATTTCAGGGTTTTACACGAATAAGGTTTTGCCTTTAGTGGGAGGGGCTATCAGTAAAAATTATGGTGCTTATTCTTATTTACCGCAATCCATTGAGGGGTTTTTGAGTTTGGAGGGTTTGAAACATGAATTAAAAAACGCAGGGTTTGAGATTTTAAGAACTGAAGATTCTATCGCTCAAATTTCAACGACCATGCTTGTTAGAAAAAGCTAAAGGAATGCCATGCAAGATGAATTATTTGAAACCGAAAAAGCCCCCCAAAAAAACACCAAAAACGCTAAAAACGCCCCTAAAAAAAGCTTTGAAGAGCATGTTCATTCCCTAGAGCAAGCCATAGATCGCTTGAATGATTCGAATTTGTCCTTAAAAGACGGGATGGATTTGTATAAAACGGCCATGCAAGAGTTGTTTTTGGCTCAAAAGCTTTTAGAAAACGCTTATTTAGAGTATGAAAAACTCCAAACGCCCGACAAAAAGGCTTAAAGCATGCGGGTGTTTGCTTTGCAATTAGAGTCTTTTAAAGAAACCCTCATGCAATCCTTATTCAACTCTATACCCAAGCGGAGCGTGATCGTGCTGCCTGAATACGTGATCAACCCCTTTTTCCACCATAACATGGGATTGGATTTGAATGAAATCAGCGCGCAGTCTGCACGAGCGGTTGAATTTTTATCGCAAAAATGCGAAGAACTAGACTTAATCATCTCAGCCCCGGTGCTTTTAGAAGAACATTCTAAAATCTATAAAAAAATCGCCCTCATTTCTAAAGAAAGCGTGAAATATTACACGCAACAACGCTTAATCCCCTATCCTCACTGGGATGAAGAGAGCTTTTTTGACAATGAAAAAAGCGCTTTTAAAGAATTGCTCATCTTTGAAAGAGACGGCTTGAGAATCGCCCCTTTGTTTGGCTTTGAAGCGCATTTTGATGAAATATGGGTTCAGGCTAAAAATCAGGGCGTGGATGTGGTGCTTTTAAGCAGTGTGGCCACCTTTGAATCCCATGAAAGGTGGCGGCTTTTGTGCCAGATGCGCGCTTTTTGCGCTTCTTGCGTGGTGGTTAGGGCCAATAGAATCGGAGCGTATCGCCAAATCATTGTAGAAGAAAATCAAAAAAACGAATTTTTGTGGAAATTTTATGGGGATAGTTTTGTGGCTTTGCCTAATGGCACTATTGAAGATTCTTTAGAGGGTAAAATGGGGGCTTTGAGCGCTCAAATGGATAAAAACGATATAGATGAATGGGCTAAATTGTGGCATTTTAGAACGATTAAAGAGGGTTGAATGATTGATAAAAAACTTTTATTGCAAGATTTTGAGATGGTGGCTCTTTCTTTAAAAAAGCGTAATAATGCGATGGATGATGCATTGGAGCGCTTGCGCGAAGTCATCACGCATTATAAAAAGCAACTCATTGAATTAGAAGGCTTGCAAGCCTTTCAAAACAAGGTTTCTAAAGAATTTGGTATCAAAATGGCTCAAAAAGTGGATACAAGCGATCTCAAAAAAGAGCTAGAAAACAATAAAATCAAACTGAATGAGCTTTCCAAAAGCGTGGGCGAATTGGAACAACAAATAGATTTAAGGCTTTCAATAATCCCTAATCTGGTGGATGAAAAAACCCCTTTAGGCGCAAGCGAAGAAGACAACATAGAAATTAAAAAAATCTTAACCCCTAGAAATTTCACTTTCAAACCCAAAGAGCATTTTGAACTCGCTCAACAAAATGGCTGGATTGATTTTGAAAGCGGCGTGAAACTCGCTAAAAGCCGTTTTTCTGTCATTAGGGGTTTTGGGGCTAAAATTTATCGCGCGCTCATCCATTTAATGTTGGATTTTAATGAAAAAAATGGCTTTGAAATCATCTACACGCCGGCGTTAGTGAATGAAAAAATGCTTTTTGGGACCGGGCAATTGCCCAAATTCAAAGAAGATGTTTTCAAAATAGAAAATGAAAATTTGTACCTGATCCCCACCGCTGAAGTAACGCTCACTAATCTATACAACGACACGATTGTTAGCGTTGAAAAACTCCCTATTAAAATGACCGCGCACACGCCTTGTTTTAGGAGTGAAGCAGGGAGTGCGGGCAAGGACACAAGGGGGATGATAAGACAGCACCAGTTTGATAAAGTGGAGCTAGTGGCTATCACGCACCCTAAAGAAAGCGATGCCATGCAAGAGCATATGCTAGAGAGCGCGAGCGAAATTTTAAAGGCTTTGGAATTACCGCACCGGTTTGTGCAATTGTGCAGCGCGGATTTAGGCTTTAGCGCAAGCAACACGATAGATATTGAAGTGTGGCTGCCCGGGCAAAATTGCTACCGAGAAATCAGCTCGGTGTCTAACACGAGGGATTTTCAAGCCAGGCGCGCGAAAATCCGCTTCAAAGAAAATCAAAAAAACCAGTTAGTGCACACCTTAAACGGCTCTTCTTTAGCGGTAGGCAGGACGATGGTCGCTTTAATGGAAAACCACCAGCAAGCGGATGGGAGCATTCATATTCCTAAGGCGTTAGAAAAATACCTTTAAGGCTAGTTTGTGCTGAATGAAGAGCAAAATTCTAAAGGATTAGAAGAAAAAGGGGGCGAAAACAGAAACGAAAAAGAAGCCCCTTTAAAGGGCATTCATTCTAAAATCCCCTCTTTTAAGCAGGCTTTAGAGCAAACGCTCAATAAAATCAAAAGCTCTAAAGAGTTTTTTAAACAACTCTTACACAATAAAAAAAAGCTTTACATCGCGCTTGGGGCATTGCTTTTACTTATTGCGCTCATTGTGGCTTTGAGTTTGTTGCTAGGGCATAAAAAAGAAAGCCAGCCCGCTTCTTTACAAAGCGCTACCACTAATAGCGAAACGCCTAACGACACCAACAACGCTAACAGCACAGAAGCTGAGGGGCAAATAGAGAATTTAGACTTACCCGATTTAATCGGCAAGGACTCCCTCAAACGAAGCGATGAGAATCAAGTGGATGCGATGATGAAAAAAGCGAGCCTTCTATATGAGCAAGGGCAAAAAGATGAAGCTTTGCATTTGTTTGACAAAGCCGCTTCTTTTTCACAAGGGATTGCGAGCCATAATTTAGGGGTGATTAAGTTTAAGGAAAAGGATTTTAATGGGGCGTTGGATTTGTTTGATTCTAGCATCGCTTCTAAAGAAAATGCGAGCGTGAGCGCGATTGATGCGTTGGTGAGCGCTTATCATTTGCAAGATCCGGATTTGTATTATCATTATCTAAAAATTGCGAGAGACACTTTGTATAAAGACTATAAAAAGTCTTTTTATTCCTACGCTTACGCGCTCAAATCTTATTACGCCGGGGAGTATTTTGAAGCCCTTTCGCCCTTAATGCACCCTAATTCCAACGCCTTTTTAAAACCTAACGCGCGCCTAGCGTCTAAATTGTTTTTGATGTTTAAAGATGAAACGAACGCTTATCAACAATTGCAAAAAAGCGCAAACGCCCAAGATGGGCTTGCTTTAGGGCTTTTACAGGCGCGTTTGGGCCATTACAAGCAGGCTTTGGAGCATTTGCAGCATTATTTGCACAACTACCCTAAAGATTTAAACGCTTTAATGGCTTTGGAATTGGTGAGCTTGAAAAAAGGCGACACCCTTAAAGCGAGCGAAGCCTTAAAACTAGCTAGCCACACAAAAGAAGACACGCTATTAGCCAACTCTTTTTACCCCATCAAGCCCACTATAAACCCTATTTTTTTGGATAAAGAAAGGGTCAAAGAGCGTTTTTGGAACACGCAATATTTTGAAGGCAAGAGGGATTTTATTTACCGCTTGCTCTTTTATTACGCCCCTTTTAAGGTTTTAGACTCTAAAGAAACCTTAGGCGTGATTGAAGAGGGGCTGTTTCTTTTAGACTCTGATGCTAAAAAGGATTTAGAGGGGGCAAGCCTTGCTTTTAAAAGAGGGCGTTTGATGGCGATAGCGGATAAAAACGCGCTTAAAGGGTTGAAAGCGTTGGAAAACAAGCGCTTGAAAAAAGCCCTTTCTTTTTTTGATTTGTCTTTAAAAAACAGCCCCAATAACGCGCTTTTGCATTATAATACGGGCTTGATTTATGCGCAATTAGAAAATTACCACAAAGCCTATTTCCATTTTTTAAGGGCTTTTCATTTGAATTCTGCGGATTATTTGAGTGCGATTTTTGCAATTTTAGCCTCGCATTTCACCCACGAAGACACCACGGAGCTTTTAAGAGAAATCACAGAGAATTTTTATAGTCAGGATTTTTCTAGCCCCACGCAAAAAGCTTTACTATCTTCGCTCATCGCTTATTTGAATTACCGCACCAATTGGGATATGGACTGGCTTAAAAACGCCCCTAAAAAGATCCCTTTTTATTACGCGCTAGAAGCGGTGTTCGCTAAAGAGAGCAAGGATAAAAAATTGATGGTGCAATCTTTTGGTAATTTGAAAAAAATGCTCCCTAAAGATCTCATCTCTAATATCTTTTATGAAATCGTTTCGTATTATGATGCGAGCATCCGGCATACTTTAAGCATTTACACCCTTTTAGATTCGCATAAAATCAGTTGGGATCAAACCATGCAAGGGCCTATTTTGGGGCGTCATTTCTACACTTACATGGGATTTATGGTCAATGATTTAGATCATCAAGAAAAATTATTGGAGCAAAAAATCGCCAGTTTAGAAGAGGGCCAAGCCCCTAACGATTGGTTAGAAAATTTAGCGCTAGTGAGCTTGTTTCAAGGCCAGTATGAAAAAGCGAGCGCGTTGTATCAAAACTTAATTAGCGATCTTAAGGACAATGAGGTGCGCTTAAAAATCCTAGCGGGTTTAACCTATATCGCGCAAAATAATTATAATAACGCCGCTTTATGGCTAGAGCTTGGGAAATTAGACGATCCTAATAATGAAAATATCCGTTACGCTTTAGGGTTGTTGTATCAAAGAAAAGGGGATCTCAAATCAGCGCTAAACCATTTTTTAGCCATTAAAACCTCTGATTTTTCTTCGCCTTATTTTGATTTTGAAATTGACACCAACCTTTTAAAAGAGCGTTTGAACCAAGAAAAAAAGGGCGAGTTTTTAGAATAATGGATTTTGAAAAAAGTATTTTAGACAATTTAAACGAAGCGCAAAAAATCGCCGCAAGCCACATTCAAGGGCCTTTGCTGATTTTAGCGGGAGCTGGGAGCGGTAAGACTAAGACTTTAACGAGCCGTTTAGCGTATTTGATTGGCGCTTGTGGCGTGCCTAGCGAGAACACTTTAACGCTCACTTTCACCAATAAAGCGAGTAAAGAAATGCAAGAAAGGGCTTTGAAATTGTTGGAAAACCAAACCCTTATCCCCCCCTTGCTTTGCACTTTCCATCGTTTTGGTTTGCTGTTTTTAAGGCAACACATGGGCCTTTTAAAAAGAGCGTGCGATTTTTCGGTGTTAGATAGCGATGAAGTAAAAACGCTGTGCAAACAGCTTAAAATTTCAAGCTTTAGAGCCAGTATTTCTCAGATCAAAAACGGCATGATTGATTTAAGCATGCAAGATAGCGAATGTCATAAAGCGTATGAGCTTTACCAAAACGCGCTTAAAAAAGACAATTTAGTGGATTTTGACGACTTGCTTTTTTTAAGCCTTAAGATTTTGCAAGATAATGAAACCATCGCCAAAGAAACTAGCGAGCGCTACCATTACATTATGGTAGATGAGTATCAAGACACGAACGCCTTGCAATTAGAATTTTTAAAAAAATTGAGTTTCACGCACCATAATTTGTGCGTGGTGGGCGATGACGATCAGAGCATTTATGGTTTTAGGGGGGCTGATATTTCTAATATTTTAAATTTTTCCAAGCATTTTAAAGGGGCTAAGGTGGTGAAATTGGAAACCAACTACCGCTCCAGCGCTGAAATTTTAGCGTGCGCTAACTCCCTTATTAGCCATAACCAACACCGCCACAAAAAAACGCTTCAAAGTTTCAAAGGATCGCATAAAAGCGTGGTTTGTAAGGAATATTTGACGCAAAAAGAAGAGAGCTTAGATGTGGCTTATCAAATCAAAGCCCTTTTAAAGAAGGGTGAAAATTTAGAAAATATCGCTATACTGTATCGCTTAAACGGGCTTAGCCGCAGCATTGAAGAGAGCTTGAACGCTTTGAATATCCCCTATAGGCTTATTGGAGCGGTAAGTTTCTATGAAAGAGCAGAGGTTAAAGACGCTTTGGCGTTCATGCATTTAGTGGCTAAAAAAGACGATCGCTTTTTTATCAGGCGCGTTTTAAACAAGCCCTCAAGAGGCCTTGGCAAGATCACCCAAGAATGGATTTTTTCTCTTTTAGATGATGAGGGTTTGAATTTAGAAGAAGCGCTAAAACTTGGGGTGTTTAAAGGCAAATTAAACCCTAAAAACGAACACGCTTTGAATAAATTTATCGCTATGATAGGGCGTTTGAGGGAGGCTTTTGAAATTTCAGTAGAGGAGTTTTGCGCTCGGTTTTTAGAAGAAACCAACCTTTTAAAAAGCTATGAAAAAGAAGACAATTACGAAGAAAGAGAGGGCTTTGTTAAAGAGCTTTTAGCCTTAGTGAAAGAGCATTTTAAAACTAACCCCACGCATTCTTTATTGGATTTTTTGAATGAAAGCGTTCTAGATACCCATAATACAGAAAACGCGCAAAAAGTGAGTTGCATGAGCGTGCATATGAGTAAGGGGTTAGAGTTTAAGCATGTGTTTGTGATCGGGTTAGAAGAAGGGTTTTTCCCGCATAGGGGGTTCAATCAAGAAAGCGATTTAGAAGAAGAAAGGCGCTTGGCTTACGTAGCGATCACTAGGGCTAAAGAAGGATTGCAGCTCTCTTATGTTCAAGAGCGTTCGTATTTTGGGAGGAAAATTTCTTGTTCGCCCTCTGTGTTTTTAGAAGAAGCCAAGTTGCTCAAGCAAGACAACCCCCCTAAACAGGATCACAAAAAAGACGCGCCCATTAAAGTGGGGGATTTGATCAGGCATAAGATTTTTGGCACCGGTAGGGTTTTAGGCGTAGAAAAAGGCTTGAGCGGTTTGTGCTTGAAAATCAATTGCGGAGGGAATGTCTATGATAAAATCTCAGTAAAATTTGTAGAAAAAGTGGATAACGGGTTTTGAAAATTTTAATCTTTTTTTTTATTTGTTTAAACGCGCTATTCGCCCTAGATTCAAACGCGCTTAAAACAGAGATTAAAAAAGCTTACCTTAAAGAATACAAAGACTTAAAATTAGAAATTGAAACCATTAACTTAGAAATCCCAGAGCGCTTTTCTAACGCTTCAATTTTAAGCTATGAATTAAACGCTTCTAACAAGCTTAAAAAAGATGGGGTCGTGTTTTTAAGGTTAGAAAATGAGCCTAATTTACGCCTACCGGTGCGTTATAGCGTGATAGGCAGCATGCAGGCTTTTAAAAGCGTAGGAGCGATTAAAAAAGATGAAAACATCACCGCTAACAACACCCAAAAAGAGCGCGTTTTGTTTGGCGCGCTTTCTAACCCCTTATTAGAGGGCGCGATTAATAAAGTGAGCGCGAAAAATTTTATCCCCCCTAACACGCTTTTAAGCGCGGATAAAACCCAAGCCTTAATCATCGTGCGTAAAAACGACATTATCACTGGGGTGTATGAAGAAGGGCAAATCAGCATAGAAATAAGCCTAAAAGCCCTAGAAAATGGCGCGCTCAATCAAATCATTCAAGCGAAAAATTTAGAAAGCAATAAAATACTGAAAGCAAAAGTGTTGAGCAGCTCTAAAGCGCAAATCTTATAAAGGACATTCATGAAATTAGTTTTAGGTATCAGTGGGGCGAGCGGGATACCCCTAGCCTTGCGGTTTTTAGAAAAATTACCCAAAGAAATTGAAGTTTTTGTCGTGGCGTCTAAAAACGCGCATGTCGTGGCGTTAGAAGAGTCTAACATTAACCTTAAAAACGCCATGAAAGATTTACGGCCTAGCGCTACTTTTTTTAACGAGCAAGACATCCATGCGAGCATCGCCTCAGGGAGTTATGGTATCCATAAAATGGCGATCATTCCAGCGAGCATGGACATGGTGGCTAAAATCGCGCATGGCTTTGGGGGGGATTTGATCTCTAGGAGCGCGTCTGTGATGCTTAAAGAAAAGCGCCCCTTACTCATTGCCCCTAGAGAAATGCCCCTAAGCGCTATCATGCTGGAAAATTTGCTCAAACTCGCCCGCTCTAATGCAATCATTGCACCGCCGATGATGACTTATTACACCCAGAGCAAGACTTTAGAAGCGATGCAAGATTTTTTAGTGGGGAAGTGGTTTGACAGCTTAGGGATAGAAAATGACTTATACCCACGATGGGGAATGAACTGATGCAAAAAATTGGCATTTACCCGGGCACTTTTGATCCGGTCACTAACGGGCATATAGACATTATCCATCGATCCAGCGAATTGTTTGAAAAGCTCATTGTCGCTGTGGCGTATTCTTGCGCTAAAAACCCCATGTTTAGTTTGAAAGAGCGCTTAGAAATGATGCAACTGGCCACTAAAGGTTTTAAAAATGTAGAATGCGTGGCGTTTGAAGGGCTATTAGCCAATCTGGCTAAAGAGTATCATTGCAAGGTGCTAGTTAGGGGTTTAAGGGTGGTGAGCGATTTTGAATACGAATTGCAAATGGGCTATGCGAACAAATCCTTAAACCACGAATTAGAAACCTTGTATTTCATGCCCACTTTACAAAACGCTTTCATAAGCTCTTCTATCGTGCGATCCATTATCGCGCATAAGGGCGATGCGAGCCATTTAGTGCCTAAAGAAATCCACCCTTTTATTTCAAAGGTTTAAAATGTATGTGGTGTTAGAAGGCGTTGATGGCGTGGGCAAAAGCACTCAAGTAGGATTATTAAAAGACAGGTTTAAAAACGCCCTTGTTACCAAAGAGCCAGGGGGGACGAGAATGGGCGAACATTTAAGGCATATCGCTTTAAATGAAAGCATCAGCGAATTGGCTAGAGCGTTTTTATTCTTAAGCGATAGGGCTGAGCATATAGAAAGCGTGATAAAACCGGCACTGAAAGAAAAAAAGCTCATCATTAGCGATAGGAGTTTGATTTCTGGCATGGCTTATAGCCAATTTTCAAGCCTAGAATTAAACCTGCTTGCCACTCAAAGCGTCTTGCCTGAAAAAATCATTCTGTTACTCATAGACAAAGAGGGCTTAAAACAGCGCTTAAGCCTTAAAAGTTTAGACAAAATAGAAAACCAAGGCACAGAAAAATTACTCACAATCCAGCAAAAGCTCAAAACTCACGCTCATGCGTTAAAAGAAAAATTCGGGTGCGAAGTTTTGGAATTAGACGCTCAAAAAAGCGTTTGGGATCTGCACCGCCAGATCGTAGCCTTTATTGAATGCGTTGTTTAACTTGTTTGAAGCTTTCTTTTAAGCCCCTTTGCCCAAATTGCTTGAACGATTTGCCCTTAAGCTTAAAGGTAAGGGTTTTAGAGGGCGTGAGCGTGTATAGTTTTTACGCTTATAGCGAAATAGAAGAGCTCATTAAAAGCAAATACGCGCTGATTGGCTCTCGCATTTTGCCCTTGCTTTCTCTAAAAGCCGGCGCGGAATTTGTGAAAATCCTGCAAGAAAAAGGCTTGACTACCCCCCTTTATGGCATCGCCATTGATGATAAAATCAAATCCTTTTACTCGCATTCAGCCGCGCTTTTAAAAGGCTTTTGTCAAGGCAATTTAAAAGCCACTTACGGGCGTTTAAGGGCTATTAATGCTGTTTCGTATGCTGGGAAAAGCTTAGAATTTCGCGCCAATAACCCACGGAATTTCACCTTCAAAGGCGATAAAAATTTAGATTATTTTTTATTAGATGATATTATCACCACCGGCACCACCCTAAAAGAAGCCCTAAAATACCTTAAAACCCTAAACATCAAAGCGCACTTTGCGATCGCGCTTTGCAGCGCGGATGAATGAGTTATAATTTTAATTTTTAAAAGGATAAAACCATGCAAGCTTTTCAGTTAGAAGATGATGTTGATGATTATGTTAAAAAAGAATTGGCAAAATTAGGGCTTATGAAAAATAAGGATTTTAATGTTAAAAGCCAAATGAGTTCTAGCCTTAAAAGCGCCCTTTTGAATGCGAGTAAAACTAAAGACAAAACTTCTTATGGCGAGCCAGATTTTAGTTTAGAAAAATACACGCACCCTAAAAATAAAGAGAGCGTTATCCCTATAATCATAGAAAACAAACTCTACGCTAAAAATTTAAAAAAGCTCAAAAACTCCACGCTGCAAAACGATGACCATTCCATTTCAAAATACGCCGTGAATGGGGCTTTACACTACGCTCAAAATATCCTAAAAAACAAAGAAAAATATAAAGAATGTATCGCCATAGGCATAGCCGGCGATGATGAAGAGAACCTTTTTATAGAAGTGTATTATGTTTTTGCAAGCGGGATCAATTCGCACAAACTCACTAACGCTAAAAACCTGCATTTTTTAGAAAATCAAGAATCGTTTAACGCTTTTTATGAAGAATGCACGCTCACTGAAGCAGAAAAGCATTCTATCTTAATCAAAACCAAAGCCGATCTAAACGAAACCGCTAAAAAACTCAACCGCCTTATGCATAACCACAACATCACAGCGCCTCAGCGCGCGCTATATGTGAGCGGCATGCTTTTATCCATGCAAGAAATTAAAGGCAAAAAAGAGGGCTTAAAACCAAGCGATTTGAAAGGCGAATTGACCGATACTAGCCGTGATGGTGTTTTAGTGTTTAACCAAATTAGCGAATTTTTGAAAACCAAAAACTTGAGCGAAGAAAAACGAGATCTAATGCTCGCCAGTTTTAAAGAAATCAGTAAAGACCCGCAGCGCGATAAAGAAACGAGCCTTGATAAAGCCATAAGCATGCTTTTAGAAAAAGATTCAAGTATCACTAAGCAAATTTTTACCTTTCTTTATGAATTTGTCCATAAGCCCATTAATGAAAGCGACAATACCGGTCATTTAGACATCATGGGCGAACTTTATAGCGAATTTTTAAAATACGCTTTAGGGGATGGTAAGGAATTAGGCATTGTTTTAACCCCACCTTATGTAACTAAAATGATGAGCGAACTTTTAGGGGTTAATGCGAAGTCTTTTGTGATGGATTTAGCCACAGGGAGCGCGGGCTTTTTAATTTCTTCTATGGTGTTAATGATTGAAGACATTGAAAAAACCTATGGTAAAAACACCACTAAAGCTAACGAAAAAATAAAAAACGCAAAAACCACGCAACTTTTAGGCGTGGAGCTTAACGCTGAAATGTTTTCGCTAGCCACCACTAACATGATTTTAAGAGGCGATGGATCAAGTTTGATCATCAAAGGCAACACTTTTGAAACCAATAAAAAGATTTATGAAGATTTTAAACCCAATATCCTTTTATTAAACCCTCCTTTTAGCTACGAAGAAAACGGCATGCCTTTTATCAAGTTTGGATTAGAATATATGCAAAAAGGCGCTTTAGGAGCGATCATTATCCAAGATAGCGCAGGGAGTGGGCAAGCTTTAAAATCCAATGTTGAAATTTTAAAAAAACATTCGCTTTTAGCGAGCGTTAAAATGCCCACCGATTTATTCATGCCGCAAGCCGGGGTGCAAACAAGCGTTTATATTTTTAAAGCTCATGAGCCACACGATTATGAAAAGCCCGTTAAATTCATAGACTTTAGAAACGACGGCTTCAAGCGCACCAAAAGAGGCTTAAATGAAACCTCTAACCCCACCAAACGCTACGAAGAAATCATTAAAATTTACAAAGCCGGCTTAAACGCTAAAGTTTCTAAAGAGCTGTGGGGCGATTTAAAAACCATCTATATTGAAGATTTTATCGCTAAGCCGCATGAAAGTAAGCATGCTAAAGACTTTAATTTTGAAGCCCATCAAAAGAATGAGACTAAACCCGAATTAGAGGATTTTAAAAGAACGATAGCCGATTACCTTTCTTATGAAGTGGGCTTGATTTTAAAAAGCCAAACGCCCCCAAAGTGATTGGCCCCTTAGTAGCCAACTCAACGCTATTAAGTGGGGCGAGTTCAAATTGGGGGATTTGTTTGAAGCGAGTAACGGCGATTTTGACATTCAAAAACGCCACATCAATCATAAGGGCGAATTTGTCATCACCGCAGGGCTTAGCAATAATGGCGTTTTAGGGCAAAGCGATATAAAAGCAAAAGTTTTTGAAAGCCATAGCATTACTATTGACATGTTTGGTTGCGCGTTTTATCGCAGTTTTCCTTATAAAATGGTAACACACGCTAGGGTATTTTCTCTCAAACCTAAATTTGAAATCAACCATAAAATCGGCTTGTTTTTATCCACGCTATTTTTTGATTACCCTAAAAAATTCGGCTATGAAAACATGTGTTCATGGGCAAAAATTAAAAACGATAAAGTCATTCTACCCCTAAAACCCAGCGCTAACACTCAAACCCTTGATGGTATTGATTTTCATTTCATGGAAAAATTCATAGCCGAACTTGAGCAGTGTCGGCTCGCCGAACTTGAGGCTTATTTAAAAGCTACAGGGCTATCAAACACCACCCTTTCTAACGATGAAGAAAACGCCCTTAACCTTTTCAATGGCAAAAATTCTGGGGGGGGTAATACCCCATGCGGCTTAACATGGCAAAGCTTCAAATTAGGGGATTTGTTTGAAGTGTTGTCAAGTAAGAAAATTTATCATGCCAACACGATAAAAATCCATGACACGCAAATAGA
Source organism: Helicobacter pylori Shi112 (assembly GCF_000277405.1). NCBI lineage: Bacteria > Pseudomonadati > Campylobacterota > Epsilonproteobacteria > Campylobacterales > Helicobacteraceae > Helicobacter > Helicobacter pylori. Next base: position 1,516,529 of record NC_017741.1, on the reverse strand, counting down.
AAACAGCTACCCTTATGTCGTGCGCGCTGCAACCAACAATGGTATAAAAGGCTTTATTATAGATGACTCTACATTTGCTAATGAAAAAAATACCCTTTCGTTCGCGCAAGACACTTTCACCGTGTTCTATCAAAAACAACCTTATTTTACAGGCAATAGGGTTAAAATTTTAAAACCAAAATTTGCTTTCAAGAGTCCTAAAATTTTATATTTTATAAGCGCGATTTTACAATTTATTTTAAAACCCTTAACTTGGGGGCTAGGCTCTACAACAGAAAGCATTGCGGAATTTAAATTTTCTCTACCCCTAAAACCCACCGCTAACACTCAAACCCTTAAGGATATTGATTTTCATTTCATGCGCACCTTTATCAACGCCCTAATGAAACAAACCATTCAAGGCGTGGTTCAATACAGCAGCGCTAAAATACAGGCCACAAAAGAAGCCATCAGCCAAGAAACGCCAACCCAAAAAGACTCGTTGTTTTGAAACAGATGAGGTCAAGCTTGTGTTACAATAAACTTAAAATTTGCTTGATTGAAGAGGGTTGATGCATGGAAGAGCCAGTCATTAAAGAGGGGACTTTAGCGTTAATTGATACTTTTGCGTATTTGTTTAGAAGCTATTACATGAGCGCTAAAAACAAGCCTTTAACCAATGATAAGGGCTTTCCTACGGGGCTTTTAACGGGGCTTGTGGGCATGGTTAAAAAATTTTATAAAGATAAAAAAAACATGCCTTTTATCGTGTTCGCTCTAGAAAGCCAGACTAAAACTAAAAGGGCTGAAAGATTAGGCGAATACAAACAAAATCGTAAAGACGCCCCTAAAGAGATGCTTTTACAAATCCCTATTGCATTAGAATGGTTGCAAAAAATGGGTTTTACTTGCGTGGAGGTGAGCGGGTTTGAAGCTGATGATGTCATCGCAAGCCTGGCCACGCTAAGCCCTTATAAAACCCGCATTTATTCTAAAGATAAGGATTTTAACCAGCTTTTGAGCGATAAAATCGCGCTTTTTGATGGCAAAACGGAATTTTTGGCGAAAGATTGCGTGGAAAAATACGGGATTTTGCCGAGTCAATTCACGGATTATCAGGGCATTGTGGGGGATAGCAGCGATAATTACAAGGGGGTTAAAGGCATTGGGAGCAAGAACGCTAAGGAATTGTTACAGCGCTTAGGGAGTTTGGAAAAAATCTATGAAAATTTAGACTTGGCGAAAAATTTACTCAGCCCTAAAATGTATCAAGCCCTTATACAAGACAAAGAGAGCGCGTTTTTAAGCAAAGAATTAGCCACTTTACAAAGAGGATGCATTAAAGAATTTGATTTTTTAAGTTGCGCTTTTCCTAGCGAAAACCCTTTATTGAAAATCAAAGATGAATTGAAAGAATATGGTTTTATTTCTACTTTAAGGGATTTAGAAAATTCCCCTACGCCTTTAATTTTAGACAACACGCCTCTATTAGAAAACACGCCCGCATCAGACAACGCCCCTAAAAAATCACGCTTGATCGTTTTAGAAAACACCGAGCCTTTGAGCGCGTTTTTAGAAAAATTAAAAAATTCTAACGCAAGGATTTTTGTGCGTTTGGTGTTAGATAAAGAAAAAAAAGTTCTGGCCCTAGCGTTTTTATATGAAGATCAAGGCTATTTTTTACCTTTAGAAGAGGCGTTATTTTCGCCCTTTTCTTTAGAGTTTTTGCAAAACGCTTTTTTTAAAATGTTACAGCATGTGCAAATCATTGGGCATGATTTAAAACCCTTATTAAGCTTTTTAAAAGCCAAATACCAGGTTTCTTTAGAAAACATTCGCATCCAAGACACTCAAATTTTAGCGTTTTTAAAAAATCCGGAAAAAGTGGGGTTTGATGAAGTTTTAAAGGAATATTTAAAAGAAGAATTGATCCCGCATGAAACAATCAAAGATTTTAAGACAAAAAGTAAGGTGGAAAAATTAGAGCAATTGGATATGGAATTAAACGCTTTAAAGCGTTTGTGCGAGTATTTTGAAAAAGGGGGGCTAGAAGAGGGTTTGCTTGCTTTGGCTAGAGGAGTTGAAACGCCGTTAATGAAAGTTTTAATGGGCATGGAATTTCAAGGCTTTAAGATTGATGCACCTTATTTCAAGCGCTTAGAGCAGGAGTTTAAGAATGAATTGCATGTTTTAGAGCGCCAAATTTTGGATCTAATCGGCGTGGATTTTAACCTCAACTCCCCCAAACAACTCAGCGAGATTTTGTATGAAAAATTAGAGCTTCCTCAAAATAAAAGCCGTTCTACTGATGAAAAAAGCTTGTTAAAAATCCTAGACAAGCACCCAAGCATCGCTTTGATTTTAGAATACAGAGAATTGAATAAGCTTTTTAACACTTATACCACCCCCTTATTGCGCTTAAAAGACAAAGACGATAAAATCCATACCACTTTCATCCAAACCGGCACAGCTACCGGGCGTTTAAGCTCGCATTCGCCTAATTTGCAAAATATCCCGGTGCGATCGCCTAAAGGCTTACTCATTCGTAAAGGTTTTATCGCCAGCTCTAAAGAATATTGCTTGCTAGGGGTGGATTATTCGCAGATTGAATTGCGCTTGTTAGCCCATTTTAGTCAGGATAAGGATTTAATGGATGCGTTTTTAAAGGGGCGAGACATCCATTTAGAAACTTCTAAGGCGTTGTTTGGAGAAGATTTGGCCAAAGAAAAACGATCCATCGCTAAAAGCATTAATTTTGGGCTGGTGTATGGCATGGGGAGTAAGAAATTGAGCGAAACTTTAAACATCCCTTTAAATGAGGCTAAAAGCTACATAGAAGCGTATTTCAAACGATTCCCTAGCATCAAAGATTACTTAAACCGCATGAAAGAAGAGATTTTAAAAACTTCTAAGGCCTTTACTTTGCTTGGGCGTTATCGGGTGTTTGATTTTACCGGTGCAAATGATCACATCAAGGGCAATTATTTGCGAGAGGGCGTGAATGCGATTTTCCAAGGGAGCGCGAGCGATTTGTTGAAATTGGGCATGCTTAAAGTGAGCGAGCGTTTCAAAAATAACCCTTCGGTGAGGCTGCTTTTGCAAGTGCATGACGAATTGATTTTTGAGATTGAAGAAAAAAACGCCCTAAAGTTGCAGCAAGAAATCCAACGCATCCTCAATGATGAAGTTTATCCTTTGAGGGTGCCGCTAGAAACGAGCGCGTTTGTGGCTAAGCGTTGGAATGAATTAAAAGGGTAGTTTTTTAATTGAGTTTAAGAAAAAATATATTATTATTTCTTTATAAGTAATACTTAGCCATTTTAAGCTAATTATTATATAAAGTGATTATCAAAAATAAAGGGAAAAGACTGGATGTTGAAAAGAATTATATTGTTAGGGGCTTTGGGTGTTGGAGCGAGCGCTGAAGAGAGCGCGGCTTTTGTGGGAGTCAATTACCAGGTGAGCATGATACAAAATCAGACTAAAATGGTGAATGACAACGGCTTGCAAAAGCCTTTGATAAAGTTCCCGCCTTACGCAGGAGCGGGTTTTGAAGTGGGCTATAAGCAATTTTTCGGTAAGAAAAAATGGTTTGGCATGCGTTATTATGGGTTTTTTGACTACGCGCACAACCGCTTTGGCGTGATGAAAAAGGGTATTCCGGTGGGCGATAGCGGGTTTATTTACAATAGTTTCAGTTTTGGAGGGAATACTTTAACGGAGAGGGATTCCTATCAGGGGCAATACTATGTCAATTTATTCACTTATGGTGCAGGGCTAGATACGCTGTGGAATTTTGTGAATAAAGAAAACATGGTTTTTGGTTTTGTGGTGGGAATCCAATTAGCCGGGGATAGTTGGGCAACGAGCATTAGTAAAGAGATCGCTAGCTATGCAAAACACCACAGCAATTCTAGCTATAGCCCGGCTAATTTCCAGTTTCTATGGAAGTTTGGGGTCCGCACCCATATCGCTAAACACAACAGCTTGGAATTAGGGATTAAAGTGCCTACGATCACGCACCGGCTTTTCTCTATCACCAACGAAAAGGGATACACCTTACAGGCTGATGTGCGTAGAGTCTATGCGTTTCAAATCAGTTACTTGAGGGATTTTTAACCCCTTTTTAGATACAATCACACTTAAAACTATCCATTTAAAGGTGTGAAATGGCAAATTTAGAAAATTTAGACTGGAAAAATCTAGGCTTTAGCTACATTAAAACGGATTTTCGCTTCATCGCTAGTTATAAAAACGGCTCTTGGTCGCAAGGCGAATTGGTTAGCGAAAATGCGTTACAAATCAGCGAAGGATCGCCGGTTTTGCACTACGGGCAGGCTTGTTTTGAAGGCTTGAAGGCTTACCGCTCTCAAAAGGGGAAAGCTCTACTTTTTCGCCCTTTAGAAAACGCCAAACGCTTGCAAACTTCATGCGAAAGACTGCTCATGCCCAAAGTGAGCGAAGAGCTGTTTTTAAGGGCATGCGCTGAAGTGGTGAAAGCGAATCAAAAATGGCTCGCTCCTTATAAAAGCGGGGCGAGTTTGTATTTGCGCCCTTTTGTCATAGGTGTGGGGGATAATTTGGGGGTGAAGCCGGCCAGCGAATACCTTTTTATCGTGTTTTGCGTGCCTGTGGGGGCGTATTTTAAGGGGGGCATAGAAAAAGGAGGGGCTAGGTTTATCACTACGGCGTTTGATAGGGCCGCGCCTAAAGGCACCGGTGGGGTGAAAGTGGGGGGGAATTATGCTGCAAGCCTGTTAGCCCACAAAATAGCCACAGAGCAAGGCTATGATGATTGCATTTATTTAGACCCTACCACGCACACTAAAATTGAAGAAGTGGGGGCGGCGAATTTTTTTGGCATCACGCATGATAACGCCTTTATCACCCCGCATTCGCCAAGCATTCTGCCAAGCATTACAAAAAAAAGCTTGATGGTTTTGGCTAAAGAATATTTGAACCTCAAAGTAGAAGAGAGGGAAATCCTAATGGATGAGTTGGGCGCGTTTAAGGAAGCTGGAGCGTGCGGGACAGCTGCGATCATTACGCCCATTAAAGAAATCGCGCACAATAACAAGTCTTATTTTTTTGAAGCACCGGGCAACACCACTAAACAACTCTATGATTTGCTTTTATCCATCCAGCAAGGCGAACAAAAAGCCCCCAAAGATTGGATTTTTGAAGTTTGCTAAAAGGTTAAAATTTATAGCTGTATGCCGCATAAAATAAGGGCGAAGTCTCAAAGCGTTTGGAGCTAGAAAGCAATCTGGCGGTGGGTAAGATTTTAAACCCTAATTCAATGCGGTGTCTTAAAAAAAGCGTGAGCATGACCCCCCCATTAATCGCTAAGCCCCCTGAAACCACAGAATGTTTAAAAAACTTGAAATTTTGCTTGTCTGTATAAACGACTAAAGCTCCCCTAGCTCCCCCAAACGCCCCCAAATAATGCTTATAACTCCCTAAAGGAAATTCCATAATAACATCCAAACCCACCGCAAGCATGGTAAAAAAAGAGTTTGTAGGATCTTTATGGCTTTGGTAATTCACTTTTCCTGACCCAAGATCCCATGCAAAAACCCCCCTAATCCCGATATACTTTTTAAAAAAACTTTGCACACCGGTTTTTAAATCAAGCGTTGCAATCCAATCTTTCATTTCTTGGCCTTGATAGTCCTTAATGGCTTCTACAGCGCCAAACCCTCCTAAAAAATACCACCCGCTTTTTTTACGAGTGAGCTTTTGGCGGTTAATGATGCTTCTATAGAGTTTTTCATGGGCTTCTTGGTAATTTTTTTTAGGGGTTTTATCGTGCAAAATAGGCATTGCATCAAGGGGAAAGACAACAAAACCCCCCATTAAGAAAACACAAAAAAAAATGATTTTTTTAAACATTTTAAAAATAATCAATCCTTTATCAAATAGAATATCGTTTAACTTTTTGTTTTATCATTGTGTTAAAATAGTCGTTTTAACAAACAAAATTTTGTTAATAGATTTTACCTAATCTAAGAGAGAATATATTTTAATGAAGACAGAGAAACAAAAATTTTTAGAAATGCGTAAAGATGGGGCGAACTCTGTGCTGATTTTAAGAGGGGATTGGGATTTTAAAACGAGCGTGTTTCGTTTAGATGAGTTGAAAAAAAAATTATTAGATCATCAAGGGTCTTTAAAAGTGGATTTTTCAGGGTGCCAAAAAATAGATTTTGTTTTTGGCATGTTTTTATTTGATTTGGTTAAGGAGCGTTCTTTAAACATTGAATTGTGCAATGTGAGCGAGAATAACGCATGCGCTTTGAAAGTGGTTAAAGACTGGCTTGAAAAAGAAGAGGATTTAGAGTCTAAAAAAGCGGGCAAACGATACGAACTCATGATCACTAAATTGGGTAAGAGTATCGTAGAAACTTACAACACCTTTTTAAACGCGTTCAATTTTTGCGGCATGATTTTATTTTACTTCATTAAAAGCGTTTTCAACCCCAAACGCTTTTGCATCACTCCTTTGCTTTATCATATCAATGAATCTGGGTTTAAGGTTTTGCCCGTGAGCATTTTAACGGTGTTTATCGTGGGGTTTGCCGTTGCTTTACAAGGGGCTTTGCAATTGCAAGACATGGGCGCGCCTTTAATGTCGGTGGAAATGACGGCTAAACTCGCTTTAAGAGAGATCGGCCCTTTTATTTTAACCCTTGTGGTTGCTGGGAGGAGCGCGAGCAGTTTTACTGCGCAAATTGGGGTGATGAAGATCACTGAAGAATTAGACGCGATGAAAACCATGGGCTTTAACCCTTTTGAATTTTTAGTGTTGCCTAGGGTGTTAGCCTTAGTGATTGTTTTGCCTTTATTGGTGTTTATTGCCGATGCGTTCGCCATTCTTGGTGGCATGTTTGCGATTAAATACCAATTGGATTTGGGCTTCCCGAGTTATATAGACAGATTGCATGACACAGTGGGTTGGAATCATTTTTTGGTAGGGATTGTCAAAGCCCCTTTTTGGGGGTTTGCGATTGCGATGGTAGGGTGCATGCGCGGGTTTGAAGTCAAGGGGGATACTGAGAGCATTGGGCGCTTGACCACCATTAGCGTCGTGAATGCGTTGTTTTGGATCATTTTCTTAGACGCTGTTTTTTCTATTATCTTTTCTAAGTTGAATATATGATGAGCGCTACTGACAATCAAGTCTTAATTGAAGTGAAGGATCTCCATAGCGCTTTTGGGAGCACCATTATCCATAGGGGCGTGAGTTTTAGCGTGCATAAGGGCGAAGTGATGGCGATTTTAGGGGGTTCAGGGAGCGGTAAAAGCACGCTTTTAAGGTGCATGATCTTGCTCAATCGCCCTACAAAGGGGGAAGTGTTGCTTTTTGGGGAAGATATATGGAAACTCAAAGAAACAGAGCAGCAAAAGATTTTTAACCGCTGCGGTATTTGCTTCCAGTTTGGGGCGTTGTATAGCTCTTTAACGGTTTTAGAAAATGTGGGTGTCATGCTAGAGCAATACGGCGCTTATTCTAAAAAAATTGTTGAAGAAATCTCTAAAATGTGGATTGAAAAAGTGGGTTTGCCCCCTAGGGCTTACCACCTTTACCCTTATGAATTGAGTGGGGGGATGAAAAAGCGCGTGGGTATCGCTAGGGCTATGGCGACTAATCCGGAGATCTTATTTTTAGATGAGCCAACAAGCGGGCTAGATCCTTATAGCGCGGGCAAATTTGACGAACTTATCATGACGCTCAAAGAGAGCTTACAGCTTACGGTGGTGATGATTACGCATGATTTAGATTCCGTGCATGACTGCGTGGATCGGTTTATCATGCTCAAAGACGGGCTATTAGAGTTTAATGGGGATTTAAAAGATTTTATCAAAAAAGCTCAAACTCAAGGGCTAGATGAAGGCAATTTATTCAATTCAACACGAGGAGAGAAATTTTGGAAAGGCATGTGAATTACACTTTAATCGGCGGGCTCTTCTTTTTATGCTTAGTGTGCATGGTAGGCTTTATTTTATGGCTAGGCCATTTGGGATTAGAGGACGGGAAATATTATGAATATGTGGTTTATACGGACAAAGACTTGGGAGGCATTGCGACCAACTCGCCCGTTAATTACAAAGGGATTCAAGTGGGTAATGTCATCAAGGTGGGTTTTGCAAAGGATAAAGTGGGGGTGGTCCGTTTGGATTTGATGATTAAATCCAGCGTTAAGATCCGTAAAGACTCCAAAGTAGCGGTTTCTTCTAGGGGGTTTATGGGGTTAAAATTTTTAGCCTTAGAGCAAAGCCACAATGAAGAATTTTATGGCAGTGGCGATAAAGGGGAGCGGATTTTGATCTTTAAAGAAGGGTTTATGGATCGCTTGAGCGTGGATGCTAATCAAGTGATGCAAGAAGTGATGAAAGCGATTAAAAATGTGAATAAGATTTTAGATGATGAAAATGTGGAAAAATTCAAGCACATTCTTGTTTCAGTAGATGATCTTATCGCTAACTTGGATTCAAGAAAGGTGCAATTTGACGCTTTAATCAAAAACGCTAACAACCTCGTTTCTAGCGCCAATAATGTGGCTTTAGATGTGGATAAGCGCTTAAAAGAAGGGCAATACGACTTTAAAGCGATGTTCACTCCCTTAATCATGCAAGCGCAGTTGAGCTTGAGAAACATTGATAATTTTGTGGAAAAAGGCTCTGCTTTGATAGACAAATTTGACGCTAACCCCTATAAAACGATTTTTGGAGAAAGGAAATAATCATGAGAGCTACGGCGATAAAAATCTTTTCACTCTCATCAGCATTAGCCCTATTGCTTCAGGGTTGCTTGAGCATCAATTTAAAACAAATGCTACCAGAGATCAGAACTTATGATTTGAATGCGAGTTCTTTTGAAATCACGCAATGCCCTAAACCTTTGACTGAAGTGAGGCTCATTAGTATTTTGAGCGCGGATTTATTCAACACTAAAGAGATCGTGTTTAAAGCCAAAGACGGGCAGATCACGCATGGGAAACACCAAAAATGGATAGACTTGCCTCGCAACATGTTAAAAACCATGTTCATGCAAGAAGCGCAAAAAGCATGCTTAGGCGTGGCTTTGCCCCCTTATGGCGCGGGCGCGCCAACTTATGCGGTCCGTTTTACGATTTTATCGTTTTCTCTTTTAGAAAAAGAAAATTCTACCTATAGGGCGGAATTTGCGCTAGGCTATGATATTAGCGTGAAAGGCGATTCGCATTCTGGAGTGATCGTTAAGCATGAAAATATTTCTAGCCTGGAAAACAAAACGACCAAAACGACTAAAAATGGCAATCAAGATTTTCAAGAAAGCGCGATACAATCCCTCCAACATGTAAGCGAACAAGCGATGCAAGAAGCGATTTTTTTGATTAAAAAAGCGATTGAAGCGCAAAGCGTAAGCCCATTAAAAAAATAAAACATAAGGAGGAATTGTTTGAATTTACGATTGGCTGGAGCAAGCGTTTTAACGGCTTGTGTCTTTTCTGGGTGTTTTTTTTTAAAAATGTTTGATAAAAAACTTTCTAGCAATGATTGGCATATCCAAAAAGTAGAAATGAACCATCAAGTGTATGACATTGAAACCATGCTCGCTGATAGCGCTTTTAGAGAGCATGAAGAAGAGCAAGATTCTTCTCTAAATACCGCTTTACCTGAGGATAAGGCAGCGCTTGAAGCCAAAGAGCAGGAGCAAAAAGAAAAAAGAAAACACTGGTATGAGCTTTTTAAAAAGAAGCCAAAGCCTAAAAGCTCTATGGGAGAGTTTGTGTTTGACCAAAAAGAAAATCGTATTTATGGCAAAGGCTATTGCAACCGGTATTTTGCCAGCTATGTATGGCAGGGCGATAGGCACATTGGAATTGAAGATAGCGGGATTTCAAGAAAAGTGTGTAAAGATGAGCATTTAATGGCGTTTGAATTGGAATTTATGGAGAATTTTAAGGGTAATTTTACGGTAACTAAGGGCAAGGACACGCTCATTTTAGACAACCAAAAAATGAAAATTTATTTGAAAACGCCTTGAGTGGGTTTTTGATTTCAACAATCTAACCGCTAAATTAGGGATTAAAAAGAAATTTTTGATCGCTTTTTAAAGGACTTTTTGAAATCAAAAAGAGGGTTTAGGGGTTTTGTCTGTCATTACAGGGAGTTCTGGATAGAGTATTTTCGGTTTTTTACCCTTTAAGGCTTCAAAGAAAGTTTCAATTTTTTTCGCTTCTTCATCGCTGATTTCAATGCCTAACTGGATAGAGCCCATTTCTTTAATTGCATCCTTGACATCCCAAAATTGCCCGTTATGGAAATAAGGCATCGTTTCGGTGATATTCCTTAAAGTAGGCACTTTCACAAGCCCATTTTTATCGCCTTTGAAATCGCCCACATTAGCGAATTTATAAGGTTTGACCACCCCAAAAGGCTGCATCGTTCCCCCAAGATTAATGCCGTTATGGCAAGCCACACAGCCTTTAGAAATGAATAAATCCAGCCCTTCTTTTTCGGCTTTACTGAGCGCTTTAGGATTGCCTCTTAAAAAATCATCATAACGGCTTGGGGTGATAAGCGTGGCTTCAAACATAGCGATACTATCTGCGATCAATTTAAAATCAATTTTGACTTTGGAGCCATAAGCTTTTCTAAAGAGTTTGACATAGCCTGGCATGGAATTGATTTTTTCTACCACCACTTTTGGATCAGCCCCCATTTCAAAAGAAGACTGGATGGGCCCTTGCGCTTGTTCGTTTAAATGCGTAACCCTCCCATCCCAAAACTGCACATCGTTAAACACAGAGTTATACACCGTTGGGGAGCTTAAAAGGTGGGGGTTTTTCTTCCATTGAGAACCTACAGCGCTTGGGACTAAATCCACCCCGCCTAAGCCCAAATTATGGCATGTGTTGCAAGACACGAGATAGGAAGTGGAAATCCTAGGATCAAAGTAGAGCATTTTGCCTAATTCCACTTGAGCGGGGGTCATAATCTCGCTGTTTTTGGTGCCAATACCCACATCTTTAGTTTTTTTAATCTGGTATTCTTTGAGCGCTTTGCCCATAGGCATAGGCTCTAATTGGCTTTCCCTCGCTTTTTTGATCAGTTCTAAATCGTTCAAGGCATGGGCGCAAGAAAAAGCCAAGCAAACGCCCAATAAAATGGATTTTTTCATGATGAACTCCTAAAATAGCATTAAAAATAATAAAAACTTTCTTATTATAACCACCATTTTAAAATAATTTACCACTAAATGAACCGATAAAGAGTTTTTTAAAGAGCGATAGGTATAATGGTATTAAATCCAAATAGGGGTTATACAATGAAAGAGAATAAAGCCTTCACGCATTTGCACTTGCACACGGAATATTCGCTTTTAGACGGGGCGAACAAGATTAAAATTCTGGCCAAACGCATTAAAGAATTGGGCATGAAAAGCGTGAGCGTAACCGATCATGGGAACATGTTTGGAGCGATTGATTTTTATACGAGCATGAAAAAAGAAGGCATTAAGCCTATCATCGGCATGGAAGCGTATATCCATAATGACGACAACCTTTCTAGCAAAGAAACCAAACAACGCTTCCATTTGTGCTTATTCGCTAAAAACCAAGAGGGCTATGAAAATTTGATGTTCTTAAGCTCTATGGCGTATTTAGAAGGGTTTTATTATTTCCCGCGCATCAATAAAAAACTTCTAAGGGAGCATTCTAAAGGCATTATCGCTTCTAGCGCGTGCTTGCAAGGGGAAGTCAATTACCATTTGAATACTCATAATGAGAGAAACCGCAAGTATGGGGCTAAAGGCTATGATGAAGCCAAAAAAATCGCTTGCGAATACCAAGAGATTTTTGAAGACGACTTTTATTTAGAAATCATGCGCCATGGCATTTTAGATCAGCGATTCATTGATGAGCAGGTTATTAAAATGTCTTTAGAAACGGGGTTAAAAATCATTGCCACCAACGACACCCACTACACCATGCCTAATGACGCTAAGGCTCAAGAAGTGGCGATGTGCGTAGCGATGGGTAAAACCCTAAACGATAAGGGGCGCTTGAAACACTCCGTGCATGAGTTTTACATCAAATCCCCTGAAGAAATGGCAAAGCTCTTTGCAGATATTCCAGAAGCTTTAGAAAACACCCAAGAAATCGCTGATAAATGCGTTTTAGAGATTGATTTAAAAGACGATAAAAAGAACCCCCCAACCCCTCCAAGCTTCAAATTCACTAAAGCTTACGCCCAAAATGAGGGACTGAATTTTGAAGATGACGCTTCTTATTTCGCCTATAAGGCTAGAGAAGGCTTGAAAGAGCGCTTGGTTTTAGTGCCTAAAGAAAAGCATGATCAATACAAAGAACGCTTAGAAAAAGAAATTGAAGTCATTACGAGCATGAAATTCCCGGGGTATATGCTGATTGTGTGGGATTTTATCCGTTACGCTAAAGAAATGGGTATTCCTGTAGGGCCTGGTAGGGGGAGCGCGGCCGGGAGTTTGGTGGCTTTTGCTTTAAAAATCACGGATATTGACCCCTTGAAATACGATTTGCTCTTTGAAAGGTTTTTAAACCCTGAAAGAGTCAGCATGCCTGATATTGATACGGATTTTTGCCAACGCCGGCGTAAGGAAATCATAGAATACATGATTGAAAAATACGGCAAATACAATGTGGCTCAAGTCATCACCTTTAATAAAATGTTGGCTAAAGGCGTGATCAGAGATGTCGCAAGGGTTTTGGACATGCCTTATAAAGAAGCGGATGATTTTGCCAAACTCATACCCAACCGCTTAGGCATCACGCTTAAGGGTTATGAAAAAAATGGCGAGTTCATAGAGGGGGCGTGGGAATTAGAGCCTAAAATCAAGGAATTAGTAGAGAGTAATGAATTAGCCAAACAAGTGTGGGAGTATTCGCTCAATTTAGAGAATTTGAATCGCAATGCAGGCGTGCATGCGGCAGCCTTAGTGGTGGATAGCCAAAAAGAGTTGTGGCACAAAACCCCTTTGTTTGCCTCTGAAAAAACCGGCGGTATCGTTACGCAATATTCCATGAAGTATTTAGAGCCGGTGGATTTGATTAAGTTTGACTTTTTGGGGCTTAAAACCTTGACCGTGATTGATGATGCGCTTAAAATCATTAAAACGCAGCACAAAATTAGCGTGGATTTTTTATCGTTGGATATGGACGATCCGAAAGTGTATAAAACGATCCAAAGCGGGGATACGGTGGGGATATTCCAGATTGAATCCGGGATGTTTCAAGGGCTTAACAAACGCTTAAGGCCTTCAAGCTTTGAAGACATTATCGCTATTATTGCGCTAGGCAGACCAGGGCCCATGGAATCAGGCATGGTAGATGATTTTGTGAACAGAAAGCATGGCATTGAGCCTATCGCTTATGCGTTTAAAGAATTAGAGCCGATTTTAAAGCCCACTTACGGCACGATTATCTATCAAGAGCAAGTGATGCAAATCGTGCAAACTATTGGCGGTTTTAGTTTGGGTGAAGCGGATCTCATCCGTCGCGCTATGGGGAAAAAAGACGCTCAAATCATGGCAGACAATAAGGCTAAGTTTGTAGAAGGCGCTAAAAATCTAGGGCATGATGACCAAAAAGCGGCTAATTTGTGGGATTTGATCGTTAAATTTGCCGGCTATGGTTTCAACAAATCGCATTCGGCTGCTTATGCGATGATCACTTTCCAAACGGCGTATTTAAAGACTTATTACAAGCATGAGTTCATGGCAGCGATGCTCACTAGTGAATCCAATAAGATTGAATCCGTGGCGCGCTATATTGATGAGGTTAGGGCTTTAGAAATTGAAGTGATGCCCCCACACATCAATTCTTCTATGCAAGATTTCAGCGTGGCGGAGTTTAAAAACCAAAAGGGCGAGCCAGAAAAGAAAATCGTGTTTGGTTTAGGAGCGATTAAAGGGGTTGGGGGTGAGCCGATTAAAAACATCATTGAAGAAAGGGCTAAAGGGGATTATAAGAGTTTAGAAGATTTTATTTCACGGGTGGATTTTTCTAAACTCACTAAAAAATCTTTAGAGCCATTAGTGAAATCAGGGAGCTTGGATAATTTAGGCTACACCCGAAAAACCATGCTCGCTAACTTGGATCTGATCTGTGATGCTGGGCGCGCTAAAGACAAGGCTAATGAAATGATGCAAGGGGGTAACTCCCTTTTTGGGGCAATGGATGGCGGGACAAAAGAGCAGGTTATTTTAGACATGATTGATTTGGGCGAACATGACGCTAAAACGCTTTTAGAATGCGAATACGAGACTTTAGGCATCCATGTTTCAGGCAATCCCTTAGACGAGTTTAAAGAAGAAATTAAGGGCTTTAAAAATTTAGTCAAAAGCATTGATATTGAAGAGTTAGAAATCGGCTCGCAAGCTTATTTGCTGGGTAAAATCATGGAAGTTAAAAAGAAAATTGGCAAACGAAGCGGTAAGCCTTATGGCACAGCGGACATTTTGGACAGATACGGCAAGTTTGAACTCATGCTGTTTGAAAAGCAATTGAGCGCTTTAGAAGAGTTGGATATTAATAAGCCTTTAGTGTTTAAATGCAAGATTGAAGAGCAAGAAGAGGTCGCACGATTAAGGCTTTTTGAAATCTTGGATTTAGAGAGCGCTAGGGAGATTAAAATCCCTAAAGCCCGTTATAAAGACCCTGAAAAGCAAAAAGAAGAGGTGCGCGAAATCCCCCCCATTGAAATACTCGCCTCCAGTTCTTGCTCTTTAGCGATCGTGTTAGAAAACGATGTGAAAAAAGAATTTTTAAGACAAATCAAAGAAAGCGCTTTAAAACACCAGGGCAAACGCCCCTTGTATTTGATCATCAAAGACAAGGATAAGCAATTCAAAATCCAAAGCGATTTAATGGTGAATGAAAAGATTAAGGACGATTTTAAAGGGTTAGAGTGGAGGGATTTAGCTTGAGGATCAACCAGTTTTTGGCCCATTACACCAAGCATTCAAGAAGAGAAGCTGAAAAATTGGTTTTAGAAGGGCGGGTGAAAATCAATCATGAGCATGCCAAACTCGCTAGCGTGGTTAAAGAAAACGACAAGGTGTTTTTAGACAAACGACTCATCAAGCCCTTAAAAAATAAAAAATTCAGCGTGCTGGTTTATCACAAGCCAAAGGGCGAATTGGTGAGTAAAAACGATCCCTTAAAACGGCGCGTGATTTATGAAAGCTTGGAGAAAAAATACGCCCATTTTGTGCCTGTGGGGCGTTTGGATTTTGCGAGCGAAGGGGTGCTATTATTGAGCGATAGTAAGGCGGTGGTGAGCGCTTTAATGCATGCGAATTTAGAAAAAGAATATCTCATTAAAATTCAAGGCTTTGTTACAAGAGAGATGGAAAACGCGATGCAAGAGGGCTTGAAATTAGAAAACGCTACTAAGGGAGCGCACCAAAAAACCCCCATTAAAAGCATGGAATTTGCCCCCTTTATTGGTTATGAAATCATCAAAAACCATGCCAAATACTCTAAACTTAGAGTCATTATCAATGAGGGGAAAAACAGAGAATTGAGGCGCTTTTTTGCGTTTTTTAACGCTGGAGTGTTGGATTTAAGGCGCGTTCGTTATGGTTTTGTGAATTTGAATGCCTTGCCGGTAGGGAAAATGCGTTTTCTAAACCGCCAAGAATACAACGAGTTGCATGCGTTTATGGCTAATATGACTAATCTTAAAGGGGATTAGCTTACGAGTTATGCTATACTTTGGAGTTGGGGGAAATAAAAAATAAGGATTATCATGTCAGAAATTATTAACGGGAAGAATTACGCAGAGAAGATCGCTCATCAAGCGGTAGTGGTTAATGTTGGGGCGAGCTGGTGCCCGGATTGCAGGAAGATTGAGCCGATTATGGAAAATTTAGCCAAAACTTACAAAGGCAAGGTGGAATTTTTTAAGGTTTCTTTTGATGAGAGCCAGGATTTAAAAGAGAGCTTAGGCATTCGCAAGATCCCTACTTTGATTTTTTACAAAAACGGGAAAGAAGTGGGTGAAAGGCTTGTAGAGCCCGGATCTTCAAAGCCGATTGAAGACGCGATTAAAACGCTCTTATAAAGGGCATTAAAGAGCCTTGTTTTAAAATAAGAATCCGTAGGAATCTTTTTTAGCCCCTTTTTTTGATAAGGGGGCTAACTTTAAATAGCTTTTTATCGTTTCTTTATCTCAAAAAATCGTTTTTTATCGTTTTTAAATGAGCATGTTTGTTAAAAAAATTTCTTTAATTAAGCTAAAAATGAGCGAATTTGTGGTATTAATGCTCGCAGTGTGAAATTTGTAGGGCTAGAACTTGTAAAATGTGAAAAAAAAGACACATAAAATGCTAAAATCCGCAAAAACACTGACGATGTGTTTATATTAGAAGTTTAAAATTAGGAACGGAAGTATCTGTTTTAAATTTTGAATAGGGAGTTTCTATCACTATGGTATTGAAAATAAAATTAAAAATTATAAGCTCGGTGATTTTGAGCGCTTTATTATGGGTGGGTTGCTCAAGCGAAATGGCAACTTATCAAAAT